>JBGQCZ010000345.1:0-6176 GCA_041495645.1 Gemmataceae bacterium
CACCGTTGCGGCGATGGTGGGCCTCGACCGGGCCTGAGAGCCCGGTCTCGACCCACCCTACAGATTTTGATCGTCTATCGTTCTCTTCGTAGGTCCTACCTGCCGGGCAGGAATGGGATGGCGTCATGCTTCGGGAAGTGAAATCGGAACGGGGCTCGCCTGCAAACTTGCAGCAGGTGTGCGCCGAGTTGGAACGCCGATTGGGCGCGGGCGAGGCGTTCAGCGCCGAAGATCTATTTGCATCGCACCCCGAATTGAGCAATGACGCTGACGCGGCGCTGGAAGTCATCTACACCGAATTCGTGGCCCGAGAACGACTCGGACAGTTACCCGCCCCCGACAATTTCTGCACGCGCTTCCCCGCGCTTCGCGAGGGCTTGGAGCAACTGTTCCAGATCCATAGCGAGGCCGGCGGTGCCAACGAAATCGTCCCCGCCACGATTGGCACGCCGTTTCCCGATGCCGAACGCCTGCGGATTCTGGCCGAGCCGCGGCTCGACGGGGCCGCGCGCCGGGTCGGGAACTACGAAATCCTCGGTGAAGTCGGCCGCGGCGGCATGGGCGTGGTCTACAAGGCGCGGCAAGTTGGCCTGAACCGCTTGGTCGCGTTGAAAATGATCCTGACGGGGGCGGACGCCGGTCCACAAGAACGCGCTCGCTTTCGCACCGAGGCGGAGGCCGCGGCCCGCTTGCAGCACCCCAACATCGTCCAAATCTACGAAGTTGGCGAGCACGACGGCCGGCCGTTTCTGTCGCTTCAATTTGTTGACGGCGGCAGCCTTGACGAACTGCTCACCGGCACGCCGTGGCCGGCTGCCGAATCGGCCCGCCTCGTCCAAACTTTGGCTCGGGCCATGCACCATGCCCACCAGCAAGGCATTGTGCACCGCGACTTGAAACCGGCGAATATCCTGCTAAGCGGACGCCACGAGTCGTTGAGCCGCGAGGAGAGCGGCAGCGACACAAGCGAGCCTGTGACGCGGAGCGCTCGTGTCGCGGCGCTCCCTTCGCGCCTAAACAGCGGCGTTCCCAAGATCACCGATTTCGGCCTGGCAAGGCGCCTGCTGCCGGACGGACGGACTCGACCGGCCCTGACCGCATCGGGCGCGATCGTTGGCACGCCGGCCTACATGGCGCCGGAGCAGGCCGTTGGCGACGCAAAGCAAATCGGCCGTGCCACGGATGTCTATGCGCTCGGCGCAATTCTGTACGAACTGCTCACGGGCCGACCGCCGTTCCAGGGCGTGAGTGTCCTGGAAACGCTGGAACAAGTCCGCACGCAAGAGCCGGTGCCGCCGAGCCGACTTCTGCCGAAATTGCCACGCGATATCGAGACGATCTGCTTGAAATGCCTGCACAAGGAACCGGCGCGCCGCTACGAGAGCGCCGCGGACCTGGCCGACGATCTGGCGCGGTTTCAACGCGGCAAGCCGGTCCACGCTCGCCCGACACCGGCCTGGGAGAAAACCATGAAATGGGTGAAGCGCCGGCCGGCGGTGGCCGGCTTGCTGTTTTTACTGATAATCGTGATCGTCGTTAGTCTGACGACTGTCACGGTGTTGTGGCGAAAAACAGCGGCAGCGCTCAATACCGCGGAAGAGGAGCGTGACAAAACGGCGACCGCCCTCGCTGCCAACCTGGTCACCGAAGCCAATCGCGATTGGCTCGCCAATGATATGGACGCGGCCCGCCGACATCTCGAGGAGTGCCCGCCGGCTTATCGTGACCGGCAGTGGCGCTATCTTCACCGCGTTTCCCATGCCTGCCTGATCGTCTTGGGGAGCGTCCAACCGACTGAGGGGAAGATCACTTCGGTTGCTTGGAGCCGGAATGGCCGGCACGTGGCCGCCAACCCTTCCGGCGACCCGGTGAAAGTTTGGGTCGCCGCAACCGGGGACGAGTGCTTTAAGCTGGCAGGACACTCCCATTGGGTGGCCAAGCTGGCCTTCAACCCGGACGGCCGCCTGGTGTCCGTGAGTTGGCCGCGATCCAACCCGAGCGCCTCAAGGAATTTGGAGGTGAAGACCTGGGAAATGGAACAGGGTCGCGAAGTCGGCGCCTTCACCATGCCGCTGTCCGTTAGCAATGGCGCCCTGAGCGCCGACGGCCAACGGCTTGCCGTGGCCGGCCGCAGTAAACTCACACTCGTCGACATCTCCGATCGTACCGCAGTTGCGACGATTGGCGACCAGCCCACTTCAATCCAGTCGGTGACACTGAGCGGCGACGGGCGCGTGCTCGCGTGGCGGTCGGATTCCGAGACAATTCAGATCTGGGACACGGTTGCCAAGGCAGCGGTTGACCAACTGCTTCCCGGGCAAGACCTCCGTTGTCTCGCCCTAAGCCCCGACGGCAGCCGGCTCGCCGTCGGAGGATTCGAACGCGTTCGAGAAATCGGGGTCACGAGGATCTTTGAGTATCGCACCGGCCGGGAATTGGCTGTGCTGCGAGGTCATACGAATCCCATTACTTGTGCGGAATTCAGCCCGGACGGCCGGCGTCTCGCCACCGCCAGCGGCGACAAGACCGTTATTGTTTGGGACGTCGAGACGGGAAGAGAACTGTTTACGTTTCGCGGCCATTTCGGTTCGGTCTGGGCTCTGGCATTCAGTCCCGACGGAACGCGCCTCGCCTCCGGCGGCGGCGACGCCACGGTCCGCATCTGGGACGTGCGGCCGCTCGACGACAACGCCGACTAACGAGGCGACACATGCCCACGCTGCAAGAAGTTCAAGCCAAGACAACGGTCAGCCCGGGCGCGATCACCGGTTGGACGGATTTCAAACGGCAATTGGATGCCGTTCCCAAGAATCACGGCGGCTCCGATACGGATGCCTACTGCATCGCGGACCTGACGTATATCGGCGCCGCCGTCAGCAAGAATTTGGACGGGCTCTATCGTTTTTCCGGCACACCGATTGTCAAAGTGGCGCTCAATCAGACAATCAGTTTCGTCTTGAAGAGCACGATCAACGGCGCACAAAGCACTGCGATTCTCATTCATGAAAAGGGGCACTACAACCTCACTATCATTGCCGCACGGCAACTGTGTTCCGCGCTCATGATGTTGGAGAACGCCGATTCCTCGCAACTGAAAAAGGACGCGGACCAACTTCTGGCCGACACACTGACAACCGGTCAGGCGGTCCAAGACCAGTACGAAGAAACCGCCAATGACGCCAACAAACAAGCCATTTGGGACGGCAAGATCCAAACCGCGCTTAGCGACCTCAGCGTAAAGCTCAATTCGTTCCTGCCGTGATTTCGCGGACGTTTTTCGCGAACGCACATCATCAATTCACGTACACAAGTTCGTTGCTCATGAGCATTGCCCGTACCACGCTTTCCCAGGTGCGAGCCTCTCGATGTTCCGGCGGCATCTGTTCGCGCAAGCGGGTCATGTATTCCGCGATCGAGCTCCGTTCGATCGCGGACGGCGGGCGAGAGTAGAGGATCTCGTAAGCCCGCTCGATGCGTCCTACGTCATCGCCACTTTCGGCCAGCAAACGCATTGCAAACTTCTGCGCCATGTCGTGAACGAACGGGTCGTTCATCAGGAACAGGGCCTGCAACGGGGTCGTGCTGATGATGCGCTTCGCGGTGCTGGAGTTGGTGTCGGGTCCGTCGAAGAGGCCCAGGAACGGATGGCGATGGATACGCTGCGTCATCAGGTAGACGCTGCGCTTGTTGTGATCGTACACGGCCTTGTACGGGTTGTGCTGGGTGAAGTTCCATTTCGTCGGCTGCGGGAACGGGTGCGGGCCGCCGGGCGAACGATCCAGCGCGCCGCTGACCATTAGCAAGGTGTCGCGGATCGACTCGGCATCAAGGCGATGCCTGTTGTAGCGCCACAGATAATCGTTGGCGATATCGATGCCCGCGTTCGTTTCGTCGTCGCGGCTGGAAAGCTGGTAGGTTCGCGAGAGCATGATGAGCCGGTGCATCTGCTTGATGCTCCAGCCGGAATCGATGAAGCGCTTTGCCAGGTAATCCAACAGTTCGGGGTGAGTCGGCGGGCGGCCCTGTTTGCCGAAATCGCCGGGCGTCTGCACGATGCCCTTGCCGAAATGAAAGTGCCAGATGCGGTTGACCATGACGCGGGCCGTCAGCGGGTTGGCCGGATCGGTGATCCACTTCGCCAGTTCCAACCGGCCGCTGCCTTTGGCGCTTGGGCTTAGCTCATGCCCGCCCAGTACCGTCGGAAAGCGACGCGGCACCTCTTTACCGGGATGCTCCGGGTCGCCTTTGATCTGAACGCAGGCGTTGCCGACTTTCTTTTTGCCCTGGGTCTTCCCCTCGGCCATGGCATAGGCCGTCTCGTACGGCAACGGTCGCTTCGCGAGCTTGTCCTTCTCTTGCTGTGTTTTCTTTTGCTCCGCCTTCAACGCATCGAGTCGTTTCGTCAATTCGCCGATGCGATTCTTCTTCGCATCGTCAGTGAGCTTCTCCGCTTCCTTAAGCTCTTTATTGGCCTCGGCCGTATCCTTTTGGATCTGCTTGAGTCGGGCATCGAAGCCCGCCAGTTTGTCCTTGGTCTCTTTCTCGACCGCCTCGATCTGTTCCGCCGGGACGAGCGGGACGAAATCGTGCTGGGCCTGATCGAGTTCGGTGCCCGGCCACGGATAGCGCGTGCTGCTGAAGAAGCCGTAGAGGGCGTAATAATCCTCCTGGCTGAGCGGATCGAACTTGTGATCGTGGCAACGGCAGCAATTGACGGTCAACCCGAGAAAGGTGCGGCCGAGGTTGTCGATGGTGTCTTCGATGGTCAAATGCCACGGATAGCGTTCGTCCTCGTAGGAGCCGAAGCGCCGGGCGTTGGCGAGGTAGCCGGTGGCAATGATTCGTTCGAACCGCTCCGAACCGCTGCCGCCGGGAATCAGATCGCCGGCTAGTTGTTCCATAACAAACCGGTCGTAAGGCATGTCCTGTTGAAACGAGCGAATGACCCAATTGCGGTACTTGTAAAGTTGCGGCACGGGGTAATCGGAGTTGTCGCCCGCAGTGTCGGCGTAGCGGGCCGCATCGAGCCAATGCCGGCCCCATCGTTCGCCGTAGGCGGGCGAGGCCAGCAATCGGTCGATCGCCTTGGCGAAGGCATCCGGCGACTTGTCATTCAAAAAGGCGTCGATTTCTTCGAGAATCGGCGGCAGGCCGGTCAGATCGTAGGTCGCCCGGCGGATAAGCGTGCGGCGGTCGGCCGGCTCGATTGGGCTTAGCCCCTTGGCTTCTAGCTCTTTCAGAACAAACCGATCGATCGCGTTGAGCGGCCACGCCGCGTTCTTCACCTCCGGAACCGGGCATTCCCGCACCGGACGAAAGGGCCAGGATTGTTGTGCGACCGATGCGGAAACGGGCTTATCCGCGGCTCTGGCGTGCAACACAAACAACATCGCCGTCTGCATGGCGAGCATGGCGAATAACCTGATGCGGATTGCTGGTTGCCGTTGCATGGGGAAATCCGGGGCCAGTCTCGTGCGATTCTGGTCGCAATCATATACCAGTTCGAGCGGGCGCTCAACAGTTTGGCGGATTGTGCGCGGCGTGCGAAGCGGATACACTGGGCCTAACCGTTCGCTCGACCTCGCAATTGAAGGAAACAAGGAGAGTTCATGCCGGAGACAACCGGCGACTTTAAAACGCTCCTGGCGCGCGCTCGCGGCGGCGACAAGGCGGCATTGGATCAACTGACGCGCGACTACGAACCCAAGCTCCGGCTGGTGGCCCGCGTCTTGCTCGGACCGGCCCTGCGCCCCTATCTCGATTCCGTCGATCTGGTCCAATCGGTGCACCGCAGTCTGCTGCTGGGCCTGCGCGACCAACGGTTCTCGTTCGAGACCGCCGACAACATGCTTGCCTTGGCGCTGACGCTCGTGCGCCGCAAAGTGGCCCGTCACTGGCGGCACCTGCAACGCCAACAGCGACTTAGCGCCGGAGGAAACGATACGCCCGATTTGGCCGCCGTCCTCACCACCCTCAGCCAGCCGCGAGATGACCCGGCGCAGGCGGCCCAGTTCCGCGATCAAGTCGCCCTTTTGTGCCAGAACCTGAACGACGCCGAACGGCGCTTGCTCGAGTTGCGCTTGCAAGGCTACACGCCGGCGGAAAGCGCGGCGGAATTGCAGCTGAGCGCGGTGGCCTTCCGCGTCCGCCTCACCCGGCTGCGGCAAAAACTGTCG
>JBGQCZ010000346.1:0-6174 GCA_041495645.1 Gemmataceae bacterium
GCTGTAACGCGTTTCGACAGTCGCGCGCCCCGCGACTCCGAGCCGTTGCCGAGCCGTCTCGTCGCTCAACAATTCGCGAAGGGCGTCGGTCAACGCGGCCACGTCGCCCGGTTCGATCAGCCGCCCATTCGCGCCGTCTTGGATCAAGAGCGGGACCCCCGCAATGCGCGTTGCCACGCATGGCACGGCGAGGGCCATCGCCTCGAGCAATACGTTGGGCAATCCTTCGCGCAGGCTGCTCAGGACGAATAAATCCATCGCCTCGTAATACGGCTTCGGGTCGGCTTGAAAGCCCGCCAGGCGGCAATCCGGGCCGAGCTTCCGTTCGTCAATCATAGCTTGCAAACGACCGCGGTCGTCGCCCTCGCCGACGATGACAAGTTGGGCGGGGAAACGCAGCTGTTGAACGTCATGTGCCACGGGAACGCTCGCCCCTAGATTCCCCTCTCCCCGCCGATCCGAGTCTGAACTCTTATCGGCGACTCTTAAGGCGGGGAGAGGGGCAGGGGTGAGGGGTAAAGAAGCCCCCTTACCCCCATCCCCTCTTCCCCGCCCATCGGTCGCTGGCATGGGGCAGGTCGTTGCGGGCGAGGGAGAGGGGCGACCTGGGGTTGCCGCACTGGAGGCAATAGAGAAACTCGTTCGTTGCCGCAATTGGTCCACGGCTTGAATCAGCAGGTCGAAACCCTTCTCGGGCGACAATCGTCCGACGGCGCCGATCAGCGGGCGCGACGGGTCGAAGCCGATCTTGGCCTTTGCTTCGACAATTGATTGGGTTCGCACGTAGGCAGCGTGATCGATGCCGTTTTCGAGCAGCAGACATCGTTTTTCCGGCACGCCCACTCGGCGACACTCGGCCGCCAGGTCGGGCGAAACGCAAATGACTTTCTCGTAGCGTGGCAAGCAAAACTTGTCGATGCGATAGTAGAGCGGCGTACGCGCAGTGTGCTTCACCCAACCGTGAACGGTGGTGACCAATCGCATTGGCCAAAATCGCTTGAGCAATAGGCCCAGGGCGTTACTCTTGTAATCGTGGCCGTGATAGATTGCGACCTGCTCGCGGCGGCAGATGGCGAGGAGCGCGTGAAAGACACGCCAATCCCACGGCCCGCGATCCGGGATCGCTTCGAGCGGGGCTTGGAGTTGCTCGGCTTTTTGGCGCAGTATGTCGAAGCGCGCGTCGCCGGGTGGATGCAGATAGGCGCAAATCATGTTGTAGCCGAGATTCTGTAGGAATCGCGGTGAGTTGAGGATGGTCTTTTCCGGTCCGCCGCCGGCGCCGGTCACCACGCGCGCATCGAGAACCACCGGGAGGCGCTCAGCCATGACCGCCTCCGTCGATGATCTCCGCGAGAGCCTTCGCCTTCGCGTCCCAACTCTCCTGTTCCAATCGCTTTCGCGCTTGTTTTTGCTGCTCGGAAACGCCTTCGACCAAAAGCCGTTTGACCGCCGCGACAAACGCTTCCGGAGACGAGGCGATATCGAGACAATCGGCCCACTCGCGGTTGGCCGGCAATTCGCTGACCACGCATGGCAATCCCGTCGCCAGATATTCCTTTAGCTTCAACGGCTGAATGGCCCGCGTGACCGGCAGGTCGGCGTAGGGCATAATGAGCACGGAACTCATTTGTGCCAGTCCGGGTAGCATTTCCAACGGCAACGACCCCGGAGCGACCACGCCCGGCAGCGCCAGCATTTCCGGGTCCGGATTATTGTGCGGGCCAACGAGTAGAATCGTGCCGAGCTTTGCTTCGGCGAGGGTTTGAATGATCGCCGTATCCATGCGCCGATCGACCACGCCCCAGAACACGATGAATGGGCGAAAAAAGGGGACATTCTGTTTTTTCGCCCCGTCGCGCTCCCGACAATTATCCAACCACTCGTCGGGCGAAAAAGCAGAATGTCCCCTTTTTTCGCCCCAGAACTCCACGTCCACGCCATGCGTCAAAAGATCTGATGATCGTCCGAGCGATTTCATGCGCTCTTGCAGCGTTTCGCTGACGGCCACGATGCGATCGACCTTCGCTACCAACTTCGCTTCCATCGCAAGCATCGCTTTGCCGTCAAGCCCAGGCCAAACGCTGAAATCGTCCACGCAGTAATAGACCCAGCGCTCGGCCGGCACTTTACCGACCAGATCGGCCATGAGCGGCAATGTGGTAACGATGACGGGCAATCGCGACATTCCGGCGACGAGTTTTCGCACGTGTCGAGCGAGCAATTTGCGATTGAGCCAACGATCCCAGCCATGCGTGAACCACGGCCACATGCGCGGATTGCTCACGGTCAAGTTTGGCGGAAGTTCATTCGCGGGCTTGGCCTTCGACCAATGGTGAAGTTTTTCCAGCCCCCGACTGAGAGTATCGAGATTGAGGCCGGGCTTGCGCGTGCCGATGGTGTTGACCCAGTGGATTTGACGCTGAGCCAACAGGTGACGCGCCAAGTGCTGCGAACTGGAAGGATGACGCGCCCAGTCGTCGGCGAACCAGATAATCGGGGCGGGATCGGCCACGGGCGAACCTTTCGGCGGGCATACGAGGGCTCACCCAAACATAGCACGAAACGCCATTGCGCTCGCCGTGTCCAAACACTGTAGCCGGCCTCTGTGAGGCCGGTCCGGGGTCGGAGACCCCCGGCCACAGCGCCCGACTTAGCGAATGACCTTGCCCTTCACGTCCAGCACCTGGGCGGCCGCCAGGCTGTTGCCGAAAGTCTTGAAATTCTTGAAGGTCCAGACGACCTTCTTTTCGGGCGTTACTTCAAAGAGTTGCGGATTGCTTTCACCCGCGTGGCAATTGCCGACGATCAAATTTCCGTTGGGCAATAATTGCAGCGTGGTGACCCAGGCGAGGCGGATTCCGTTTAGCTCGTCGTGGCCGATGCTCCAGACGATTTCGCCTTTCGGGTTCACTTCGATGACGCGGTTATTGTTTCCGCCGGCGATGATGGTGTTGCCGTTGTCGCGGCGGATCGCGCCGAAGACTTCGGTGCCGTGGCCTTCCGGTCCGTGTCCGTCCGAGCGTGGCCGGCCCGCGAGATCGAGAGTGTAGCTCCAGACGACTTTGCCGGCTTCGTCATATTCACGCACGACGCCATCGCCTTCGTGGCAGACGAGGTAGTGGCCGTTTCCAAGTTTGCGAACGAGGCGCGTATCGCGATGCGGGTGGGGCTTGTTCACGGTTAGCGGCACTTCGCGGACGATCTTGCCGTCTTGATCGACCTCCACGATGCGCTTATTGCCGCTCTCGGCCACCATGGTCAATCCGTTGTCGAGCCTTTGAAACGCGTGAACTTCGATTTGACCCTTGTAGCCCGCTTTCGGCTTCGCTTCGTATTTCCAGACGATCTTCTTCTCCGGCGTCATTTCGACCACGGTGGCCGCCGCGGTGTGCAGCAGGAAATTCCCGTTGGCGAGCAGGGCGATGTCGTGCGAGTTGTACGGGCACGCGACTTCCCATTCGACCTCGCCCTTGGAATTCACGATGGCGACATGTCCTTTGTCTTGGGCAAGCACGCGATAGGCTGGCTTGTCATCGGCGCGAGCGGAGATGGTGGCAATCAACACGACGAAGCAAAGCAACGATGTTCTCATGGCGAACCGCATGACTCATTTCTCCCAAGAGCATTCACCGCAGAGGGCGCAGAGAACGCGGAGCAGATTTCTCTGCGTTCTCTGCGCCCTCTGCGGTGAATATGATACTGAGCATGACGCAATACCCCACCGACATCCGCATCGAAAATGTCTCGTTCGCCTACGAGGATTTTCTGTATCGCACGCCGATCAAGTTTGGCGGGGTGGCGCTAGATCGCGTCACGGTGCTGAATGTGAACGCGACCGTTCGCACCGTCGCCGGCAAGACCGCGAACGGCTTCGGCTCCATGCCCCTCGGCAATGTCTGGTCATTTCCGACCCGCGTGCTGAGTTACGATCAGACGCTCGCGGCGATGAAGACGCTGGCCGAACGGTTTCGCAAGCTGTTCGCTGAGTGCCGCAAAGTCGGCCACCCGATCGATCTTTACCATCTGCTCGAATCTGAATTCTTTCGCGTGGCCGACGAGGTCACTCGCGAATTGAAACTGGCGGAACCAATTCCAAAGCTGTGCGCTCTCGTTGTGGCCAGCGCGTTCGATGCCGCCGTCCACGATGCCTTCGGCAAAGTCCACGACTGCAATTGCTACTCGACCTACGGCCCGGAGTTTTTGCACCACGATTTGGGCCATTACCTCGGGCGGGAATATGCCGGCGAGCAGTTGAGCAAGTATGTGAATACTTCGCCGCAGCCGCGCATGCCGCTCTATCACCTGATCGGCGCGCTCGACCCCATTACCGACGACGACGTGAAGACACGCCTCAACGACGGCTTGCCCGAAACGCTGCCCGAGTGGATCATCGCCGACGGTCTAACGCACCTGAAAATCAAGCTCAACGGCGAGGATTTGAAGTGGGACGTCGAGCGCGTGGTAAAGGTCGACCAGATTGCCGCCGTGACCCAGGCGCGACGCGGGCTCAGCCGCTGGTTCTATTCGCTCGATTTCAACGAACGCTGCGCCAACGTCGGCTATTTGCTGGAATTCCTCGCGAAGGTGAATGAACAGGCGCCAAAGGGGTTCGAGCGCATCCAATACATCGAGCAGCCGACAGCACGCGACCTGAAGGCGAACCTGCACAACATGATGCACGAAGCGGCGAAGATCAGCCCGGTGGTCATCGACGAATCGCTGATCGATCTGGAAAGTCTGAAGCTGGCTCAAGAGTTGGGTTACACGGGGGCGGCGCTGAAAGCTTGCAAGGGCCAAAGCCCGACGCTGCTGCTCGCGGCCGCGGCCCAGAAAGCGGGGCTATTCCTGTGCGTTCAGGATCTGACTTGCCCCGGCGCGTCGTTGATTCACTCGGCGGGCCTGGCGGCGCACGTGCCGGGCGTGGCAGCCATCGAATCGAACGCCCGCCAATACTGCCCCGCCGCCAACGAACCGTGGAAGTCGCGATTCCCGGGAATGTTCATTATTAAGGATGGCACGATGGAGACCGGATTGCTGACCGGGCCGGGACTCGGGGCGATTACCTAAGTGTGTCAGCCTCCATTTGTCGGCTTTTGTTGCGTACTCAACTCGGCAACTGCTTTGCGATAATCGTCCAACGTCAAGTCGGCGAACAAGTGTCGCCGTTCCTCGGTATAGTTGCCCACTCCCAGTCCGAGCTGCGCAAAGAAGCGCAGTGTGTCCGGAACACCCATTTCCTTGCTGAGGATGGCAAAGGCGCGGCGATTCAGTTCGGGGAGGATCGGTACTTTGACGCTCATGGCACCAATTCCTTAAACAAATCGAGAATGCTTTGCACCTTCAACGGGGTTGTGACCCGCGCGGCCCGTTTCAGCAGTACGTCGTCGCACGCCGCGAACACTTCGGTTCCTGCTAACTAGGCAGATGCCAAATGCAAAGCGTCGAGCAGTTCGATTCCTGCATTCTGCCAGACTTTGGCTCTTTCCTCAACGGCAGCCGAGTTCGGCACGTCCATCTGCGCGATGTCCAAGAGAGATCTCGCGAACATCTGACGATCCGGATTCGGATTGCGTGAATTCTCGAAGCGCAGAGCGTCGGACGCGACAAGCGTATGTGTCCCATCTCGACAAAGTTGAATGACGGATTCCAATGCCGTTGCTTCCAGTTGAACTCTTGCATCCGATTGATCATCAAACGGACGCTTCAGGCAACACATATCGACGTAGAGCTTCAAGTCATTTGCCCCTTCACTCGCCATATCCTACCGACTCGGCTCACGGCGCTCAACAGGATGGCGATTTAGCGACTGACCATGTCCGTCTCACACCCGGAAAAGAATCAGCAGAAAGGTGCCCAACAAGAAGACCATGACCGTAAACAGCGCAGCGCCGGCGGTGAGGAACCAGCCGGACGTGCGGCTTTCGGGGCTGGGGTAGGCGGCCAAATCGCGGGCAAGTTCAGCGGCCAGCTCGGCGCGATAATCGGGCGACGTGGCAAAACGCCAGCGCAGCGACACGTGGCGCATTGCCGAGGAGCCGTCGATTTCCAACTCGGCGCGAAGGTTATCCGGCGGGCCGATCAGCCAGCGGTTTCCACGACGCTCACGTTGCAGTCCGAGCCGGTCCAGCGTGTGGCTGAGCACGTCCTCGACTTCGTCGGGGTCCATGTTGTACA
>JBGQCZ010000347.1:0-6172 GCA_041495645.1 Gemmataceae bacterium
GTCCGCGTTACGAAAGATTCATGACACCATCCGAACCAACACGCCCGAAGTTGCCGGATGATCCTTCGCCCACGATGTTAATGCGCGGCGATGGTCCGCCTACGTCCACCCATTTCACCGTCTCATTACCCACCAAGCGATCGTTTGGCGATTACGAATTGTTGTCCGAGGTCGGTCGCGGCGGCATGGGGCGCGTCTACAAGGCCCGGCAGCGCAGCTTGGGACGAATCGTCGCGCTCAAGACTATTCTCTCCGAATTGGCGACGCCCGCACTCGTGCAACGCTTTCAAAAAGAAGCCGAGGCCGCCGCCCAGCTCGATCATCCGGGAATTGTTCGGGTCTATAAGTTCGACGAACAGGCCGGGCAACACTTCTTCACGATGGCCTTCGTCGACGGCCGATCGCTCGAACAGCGTTTGAAACACGGACCATTGGACAATCGATTGGCGGCGCTGGTGACTCAGCGGGTGGCGGAAGCCGTCGATCACGCGCACGGAAAGGGCGTGGTGCATCGCGATCTGAAACCCGGCAATGTCTTGCTGGGCCACGACGGCAGCGTCAAAGTGACCGATTTCGGCCTCGCCCGGCGGCTGTCGATCAAGGAAATCGACGCCGGCCCGATGCCGGAGACTTCTACGACGGCCGCCACGGTCCACCGCTTGACCCTGGTCGGGACCATCATGGGCACTCCGGGGTACATCGCTCCGGAACAAGCGCTGGACTCCAGCAAAGCCGGCCCAGCCGCGGACATCTGGGCCATCGGTTCCATCCTTTATGCGTGTCTGACGGGTCGCCCGCCATTCATGGCAGCCAGCGCCGTCGAAACTCTCGCCCAAGCGGTGCAGATCGAACCAAGCTGGCCGCACGAACTCAATCAAGGCGTCGATTCGGAACTGGAACTGATTTGCCTGAAGTGTTTGCGAAAGGATCCCACGCAACGCTACACTTCCGCCGGCGAACTCGCGCTTGACCTGGCCGGTTGGTTGGATGGGCAACCCATCCGATCGAAACGGGCCGGTCCGCTGACTCGATTGCAGCGTTATTTGGACTCTTGGCCCGAACTCGTACCGCTGCTCACGGGCTTGGCGGTTCATCAACTGAGCAACGCTCAGGAAGGATTGCTGGCGGGCTGCACGTTGGCGGGTATCTCATTGGCATCGCGCCGCAACGCGGCGCGGATCGCGGTCCAGACCGCATTTGTTGGCGTGGCGGGTTTCCTGATCATGCTGTTGGTGGGCAACCTCGTAGCGGGCCTGTGGGTAAAGCCATTTGCAATGTTCGCGAGCGGAGTTGCGGTAGTCACGGGTCTGGGAACGGTTGCCTGCGGCGCGGTAGGCCTGGGGCGATTGACGCCCAATGGGTGGAGTCCGCGTTCGATTATCGGCGTGAGCTTGGGCATTGCGGCCGGCGGCCTGGCGCTAGCCTTGCTCGCGATGCATGCGGCTGAAAGTCTGCGCCAAGTCAACAGTCCCGGGGAAGTGTCCGACATTTACGCTCGGAATTGGACGCCGGTGGCAATCGGCGGGTTTGTTCTCATTGCCGGCGCATTGCTCATCGGGTTGCCGGCAATTGCGGTAATCGGTCTCATTCGCATCGCCGAGTTGGCCGTGCCGCGATCTCCCTCTTGGCGGCGGGCAATCGTGATAGGTGGGGGTGCAGTCGGATTGGCACTTACCGCTTGGCTTGGTTCCGCCCTCTATGGTGTGTGGGGCGAAATGTTCGACGGTTTCAACAAATTGAGAATCGAACCGGGTTCGCCGTGGTTCGATGCGGTCAGGGCCGCGGATCGGCAATTGGGGAGGGTGGCGTCGTGGTTTCTGGCCGTCGCATTGGGATTGTCGATCGGCGGGTTGATGGGCGTGGCGCGTCGCATTGCCACCATGGCGACGAATCCGGCCGGGAAGCAAAGATCGGCGCTGCCGTTCATTTTGGGCGCCGGGTTTTCGGCAATCGTCGTGCAGATCTTGCTCGAAGGCATTCGTCCGTCGGACCCGGGAGAAACCGGACGATTTGGCTTTTTCGGCTCTGGCCCGGCTCTGGCCAGCGCGGAGGAATGGTTGGCGTTCTTGATTCATCCGTTCCAATCGCTGGCAGCACCGGACATGCGCTGGGCGGCGGCTGCGGCCATTTTCTGGCTCAAGATTCTCTTGCTCACGATTCCGATGGCGCTCGGCGGCGCCCTGGCGGAATCGGCGGCGCGAATCGTCGGAGCGAGGAGGTCGTCATGAGCCGCCCCGACGATCGAGAGCGCGCCAATGCACCGAATGCTCGAGTTGGCGACGCAGCGCGCGAACTCACCGGCCGGTTCGGCGAATTCGAGTTGATGGACCTTGCCGGCCGAGATGGACCGTTCGCTTACTATCGTGCCCGCCAGGTGAGCCTTGACCGACCGGTGATGCTCAAGGTGCTGGTCGAAGGCTCGCAATCGATCGAGCGGGCGGGGCTCTTGCGCCGCGAGGCGGAGACGGCGAATCGGCTCGATCATCCGGACATTGTCCCCGTGTTCGAAGTCGGCATCCATGAAGGGACGCCGTTTCTGATGATGGCGGGCATCGAAGGCGAACCGCTTTCGGAGCGGTTGAATTTCGGCCCGTTGCCGTCCAGGCTGGCTGCTGAACTGGTCCGGCAACTGGCGGATACGCTCGCCCACGCGCACGACAAGGGAGTCATTCACGGTTCACTGCGGCCGGGGGCGGTATGGGTTACGGCTGGGCAACAAATTCGGTTGTGCGGCTTCGGACAGATCATTCATTACGACACCGCGGACCTTGGAGCGCTAACCAGTTTCGTCGGATACCTCGCGCCGGAACAGGCCGGCGCGCGCGGAGTGGTCGGCAAGAACACTGACGTTTACGGACTCGGCGCGATCCTGTTCGCCATGCTCACGGGACGGCCGCCGCACCGCGCCGCAACGGTTAAGCAGACGTTTTCGGCGATTCGCCAACGCATCACGGTCGAGCCGTCGCGAATTGTCCGTACCGTTGGCGAGGATTTGGATGTCATCTGCGGAAAGTGCCTCGACCCCGCGCCGGCCCGCCGCTACGGCATGGAGCGCCCGCTGACGCGGCTCAATTCCGACCTCAGCCGCTACCTGTCGGGCAAATCGATCAAGTCCGACGATCCCGATCTGGGACGTCGTCTTTGGACATTTGCTCGACGCCATCAACGGGCCCTGCTGGGCCTCGGCTTGGTTTTCCTGGCTTTGGTCCTGCCAGCGCTGTGGGACCGCCTTCGACATCGCTCGGCCTGGCGGGTTTTGGCCAATGCCAATGCGTCCGTGGCCGAATACGAACAGGCGGAGAGTTATTTTGAAAGACGGCGCGTGGACCGGCCCGATGATCCCGAATCGTCGTT
Source organism: Gemmataceae bacterium (assembly GCA_041495645.1). Classification (GTDB taxonomy): domain Bacteria; phylum Planctomycetota; class Planctomycetia; order Gemmatales; family Gemmataceae; genus JBGQCZ01. The sequence continues at coordinate 3,355 of JBGQCZ010000347.1, forward strand.
GGGATTGGCGCTGGCGCGATTGCGCTGCGGACACGTGGAAGACGCGGCGAGATTGATCCCGGCGTACTCGTTGCAGGCGCCTCGCGCGAATGATCCGAACCGGCTCGAACTCGTTTGGCACGGCGCTCACGACGATTGGACGATTACGACAAAACTGGTTCGAGTTCGAATCGGCCTGGAACAAGGCCGCTGGGCGCAGGCCAACACCGCTTTGACGGGAGTCAACAAGATAGCTCCGCGCCGGCCGATAGATTGGCGGCTGTACGAGGAATGCAACCGGGTGCTACGTGAGGACCGCATGTTGGTTGCGGCCGTGCGGTTTGGCGACCCGGACGCGGCGAAGTATGCCGCGGAGCACTCGCCTTCAGCGGCCATGTTGCACATGCTGGAGGAGAAACTCGCTTCCGCGCAGGAAGGCCGGGCGCGGCTGGCGGCCGCATGGCTGCTGACGCGATTTGGGCGTGCCGCGACGCCGGCTCTACCTGCCCTGATTTGCCAGATTGCCGACAGCACTCCGATCGATCTCAAACCTGGCCCAGACGATGCATTTTCGGCCTGGTTAGGCGTCCGCAGCCGAATCCTTTTTCGCACCGCCGTCATCAAAGCCCTTGACGCGGTCGATCCGGATTGGACCAAGTCACCCCAAGCAAAGGCGTCAGTCGCGAATTTGACCGACGCGATCGCGGCTCAGTCGAGTCTCCAAGACGGAGTCGAGGGACTGATGGAATTGGTGACCGTGCTCGATCGGATCGACGCCGATTGGATGTCGTCGAACGCGGCGGAAGCGCATCGCCGCGATTGGGAAGCATGGCCGCGCCGCGGTGAACTGCCCGACCTGGGCCAACGGATCCTGCAACGGCTCGATGCCCGCAAAAAGCGGGAATAAGTAAGAAAACGGGACATTCAAGGGACATTCAACTTTTTCGCCCGGACCAGTCGATCGGAACTGTTCGAGCCTTTGGCTGGCGAAAAAGTAGAATGCCCTCTTTTCGTACTCAGGTCGAAGGAGAAACATGAACCGCAATTACGTCGGGCTTGGAATCGTTTGTATGGCCATCAGCGCCGCTCGGGCCGACGACTGGCCGCAGTGGATGGGACCGAATCGCGACGCGGTTTGGGCGGAGAAAGGCATCGTCGAGAAGCTGCCGGAGGGTGGGCCGAAGATCCTTTGGCGAATGCCGGTGGCATGGGGTTATGCCGGCCCCGCGGTGGCCAACGGAAAGGTCTACGTGCCGGACTTTGTCACCGATGCCGACGTCCGCAAGATGAGCAATCCTTCAAAAAAGGACCCGGTGAAAGGCACGGAGCGCTTACTCTGCCTGGACGCGAAGAGCGGAAAGGAGATTTGGAAGCGCGAGGACGCGCGGAGCTATGCCATTTCATATCCTGCCGGACCGCGTTGCACGCCGACAGTGCACGGTGGCAAGGTCTACTCGCTCGGCGCCGAGGGGAATCTGCTGTGCCTCGACGCGGAGAAAGGAAACTTGATCTGGTCGAAGGATTTCAAGGCCGACTATGAGGCCAAAGCCCCGATGTGGGGCTTCGCGGGACATCCGCTGGTAGACGGCCAGAAGTTGATTTGCCTAGTCGGCGGCAAGAACGGCACGGTCGTCGCCTTCGACAAGGATACGGGCAAGGAGCTGTGGAAATCGCTGGACGCCACCGCGCCGGGATATTCTTCGCCCACCATCATCGAGGCCGCCGGCAAACGTCAGCTTCTGATCTGGGATGCCCAAAACCTGAACTCGCTCGATCCGGAGACTGGCAAGCCATACTGGGCTGCGGCGATTGAACCCGCCTTTGCGATGTCGATCATGTCGCCGCGCAAGCTCGGCGACTATCTCTTCGTCGGCGGGATCGATCGCAAGTCGTTGATGCTCAAATTGGACGCCGATAAACCCGGGGCGAAGGAAGTCTGGCGCGGCACCACCAAGTCCGGACTGCACCCAGTAAACATGACGCCATTTCTGGAAGACGGCCACATTTACGGAGCGGACCAAGTCGGCGAATTGATGGCTGTAGAAATTGAGACCGGGAAACGGCTCTGGCAAACCACCGAGCCCATTTCCGGCGCCAAGAAATTCAGCAATGGCACCACCTTTCTGGTAAAGAACGGCGACCGCTTTTTCCTCTTCAGCGAAAACGGCAACCTGCTCATCGCCAAACTGTCGCCCAAAGGTTACGAGGAAATCAGCAAAGCGAAGATACTCGAGACCACCAACGTCTCATTCGGCCGCGACGTGGTCTGGAGCCACCCGGCGTTCGCCAACAAGTGCATGTACGCTCGTAACGACAAGGAGATCGTTTGCGTGTTGCTGGCGGCGGAGTAAACCATGAAGGCCTACGAAGTTCATCCCGGCTTCGGGTTCGACAACCTAAAACTCGTTGATCGCGCTGAGCCAAAGGCCGGTCCCGGCCAGGTCCTGGTCGCGATGAAAGCGTGGTCGCTGAATTATCGCGACTTGCTGGTGGTGACCGGCGCTTACAACCCCAAGATGAAACTGCCGATGACGCCGCTGTCCGACGGGGCCGGCGAAGTTATCGCGGTCGGACCGGGAGTAACGCGTTTCAAACCCGGCGATCGCGTGGCCGGCTGCTTCATGCAGCGCTGGGCGGCGGGGGAGCTGACCGACGAAAAGGCCCGCTCAGCGCTGGGCGGGGCGCTCGACGGAGTGCTCGCCGAACAAATCGCGTATCTCGAAGGCGGGCTCGTTCGCGTTCCCGCGGGATTAAGTTTCGAGGAGGCGGCGACGTTGCCATGTGCGGCCCTTACGGCCTGGAACGCGCTGGTTCATTCCGGCGGCGTCAAGGCCGGCGA
>JBGQCZ010000348.1:0-6164 GCA_041495645.1 Gemmataceae bacterium
CGTCAGGAGTGTTCATACCTTAGTCCTAGCGCCATTCCTCACGACCGCCAAGCGAGACTGAGGTTTATTTCACAGCCTCTCAGCCCCGGCCACGCAGGGCGCCTGTCAATTCAAGACGGGTGGAGTACTAGTCGTTGCCGGCCTCGTCGCGTTGCTTGACGCGTATCGCTCGATATTTGGTGATGGCTTGGATTCGGAAACGCGTCAGGCGCCTTCTTTAGTTGGTTTACCACGCAAGTAAACAAACCAGTACACGACGCCGACCAAACCAGCGCCGCCCACGATGTTGCCCAACGTGACGGGCAACAAATTTCGCCACAAGTAGTTCATCCAGGTAAGCTGAGACAAGCCGGCGGCCTGGTCGGTCGTTGCCATACTCGGATCGAGCATGAGGCCGTAGGGAATGAAGTACATGTTCGCGACACTGTGTTCGAATCCGAGCGCGACAAACGCCACAATCGGGAACAAGACCGCAAGAACCTTGTCGGTGGTGCTTCGGGCACTGTAACTCAGCCATATTGCCAGGCACACCAACGCGTTACAGAATACGCCGCGAAAAAACGCCTCATCCCATGACAAATTGACCTTCGTTAGAGCGATTTGCAATGCATTCTGGCCGACTTGGCTGCCGCCCAGCGAAGCGATTCCGCTTAAGTGACAGCCCCAGGCCGTCAGCGAAGCGCCCAGGAAGTTCCCGACGTAAACGAATGCCCAGTTTCGCAGAACTTGGCCGATCGTGACGCGCCGGTGGAGCCAAGCCATCACCAGCAGGTTATTTCCCGTGAACAGTTCTCCCCCGCCGACGACGACCAGGATCAGACCCATGCTGAACGCGACACCGGACAATAGCCGGGTTGGACCGAAACCGATCGTGCTGCCAGCGCTGACGCACGTGGCGAATGCCGCTCCAAGAGCGATGAATGCCCCAGCCAGAACTCCCAACGCCAGCAGTCGCCCCACATCTGCCTTGGCTTTTTCAACGCAGCTGGATTCAACGCGCTGCGCCATCTCTGCCGGCGCGTAGGGCCCCAACTCGAGGTTCAATTCCGCACCCATGAATCACTCCGAGTCGTGCAACTTGGCTAACTTCTCAATCACCTGCCGATGGAGACGGTCAGAACCAGAGAGTGTGAAATTCTTCGGCGAACAAGGTGCGGAGCTCTTTTGGCATTGATTGGCTGATGTGCTTTACTTCACCCTGTGATACGTGTCGCGACAGCACATCGAAGACGGCGGTGACCACACTTTCCGCACTGGGTCCGTCGTCACGGATATCCCGGGCAATATGATCCAGGAATTCGTCCCTATGCCGGATCTTCAGCGGTTTATCCTGCGGTCGCCAACCCTCGAAGAAAATCCCGCGTATGAGCATCGGCAATTGACTGCCGAGTGCGGCCGCCTGAGCGACGCTCAGCCGGTCTCGCAAAGCATGTAACACCACGCGCAGGTAATGATAGGCGGCTTGACGGTCATGAATCCCAAGCCGGTTCATTATGTCATGCAACCAACTATTGGTGGTTTGCACCGTGCTATCGAAAGCGTGAAGGCCGGAACTACTCATGACGGATCCCTCGAATGTCAGTATCTAACGAAGGAACTATTGCAACTGCAATGCCACAAACCGGCTGGCCATTCTTGGGGAGTTCGCAGACCCAATTGTTGGTGCAGACCAGTTCCGAGCCGCGATGTGTGCATTTGGCTTGCAATTCGTGTGTTCAATTCGCACGTCCCGTGTGCGGCAATGAACCAAATACCGCGCTTAATCGCCGCCGACCCCGGCAGTCCGCCGCCGCGCACGACCGCGGCGAATCGGGCACGGGGTTTGCATTCTGTTCCAGAGTCGGCAACTCAAGACGGGAGCATGAACATGGATCGCTTCGTTCACGATGACATGACCGCCGTCCTCAAGGCTCAGGACGGGCCATGCGTAACCGTATTTACTCGCACTCGGCACGGCGGCTCGCAGGAGGATCCGATCCGCTGGAAAGCACAGCTGAATGAGGCCGAAGTACGGTTGACTGCATCGGGAGTTCCGGCGGCCAATGCCGAGGCGATAATTGATCGGGCCCGCAAACATCTCCAAGAAAGCGAATTCTGGAAGAGCACCAGCGAAGGGCTGGTGCTGTTTCTGGCGAACGGCTTCGAACGGCTGTATCGTTTGCCGGTCAAGTTCGAGAATCGGGTATTTGTCGGTCCGCACTTCCACATCAAGCCGTTGCTCCCGTGGGCCGATGCCGATGGACGGTTCTTCATACTGGCCTTGAGTCAAAACCACGTGCAGCTTTTCGAGGCGTCAGCCCATTCAATCCATCGGGTGCCCGTGTCGGGCCTGCCCGCCAATATGGCGGAAGCCCGCAAGACCCATGACCGCGACGAACCACTCGAGTTTCACACGCACCCGGCGAGCATCGGTCGCGCCTTTGAGGCCGTCTTCAGCGGCCACGGCGTGGGCATTGATGACCACAAGGATGAGCTCCTGCATTATTTCCAACAGATCGATCGCGCCATTCATCCAGCACTGGTCAATGGCAAGGCCCCGCTCGTCCTGGCGACCGTGGATTACCTGGTTCCCATCTACCGGAAGGCAAATAAATACGGGCACTTGTTCGAGCCGCATTTGAAAGGAAACCCCGATCGGATGAGCGAGCAAGAGTTGCACGATCGAATTTGGCCGCTGGTCGCGCCGGTGTTCCGGATGAACACCAGTCGAGCAGTCGCGCAATACCGGCAATTGGAAGGGACTGGACGCACGACGAAAGACCTGGCACGGTTATTGCCCGCCGTTCACCGCGGCGAGATTGAAACCTTGCTTACGGTGGACGGGCGCGAAGCCTGGGGCCAGTTCGACGGCGTTTCGGGCCATGTTCGCGAATTGCCGGCGACTGCGGCCAACGCCGAGGATCTCGCCAATACGGCGGCGGTGGAAGCGCTGCGACACGGGCGCACCGTTCACCTCGTTGAGCCAATCGACTTCCCCGACGGCGCGGCCGTGGTCGGAATCTTTTTTGTCCCGATGGCCAAACACGGCAAGTGACCGGTCGGCTAATTTGAATCTGTTTCTTTCGGCACTTTTTTCACAATCGCTTTCCGGCATCTTTCGGCTCGCACACTCTTGTGATACACTCGACACGCGGTTGACGTTCGCTCGCACGGAACACCCATGCAAATCACATGCACCTGCGGGAAGCGGTTGCGCATCGAGGACGATCAAGCGGGCAAGCGCGTCAAGTGCCCGGCCTGTGGGGAGTTTTTGCAGCTTCTGCAGGTGGTGGAGAAATTGCCGCCGGCCCGGCCCAAGAAAAGGTTCGAAGACGATGCTGTAGACGACGAACCGCGTCCGCGGCGGAAGAGAACCAAGGGGCCCGGAATATCGCCGGTGGTTTGGCTGGCGCTGGGCGGCGGGGGAGTGTTGATCGTCGTCTTGATCGCAGTGCTGGTCGTGGTGTTGACTCACGATCGCCCGGCGGCGGTGGCAGGCGGCTCGGCCGGCGGCCAAGCCGCCGATTCCAAGGCAACCGTGGAGACCGCGACCAACGTCGAACGAATCGCCTATTCGCGCGACGGTACGCGGCTCGCGACGGCGATTTGGGATCCCGTCGTTTCGGGTGGAAATCCATCGATCAAGATCTGGGACACCGGGACTGGAAAACCGGTGATGAAACTCGCGGGCCATGCTCAACTCATCAGCGATCTGGCTTTTTCGCCGGACGGAAAACAGTTGGTTTCAAGTTGCGGACAACTGAACGAAGTGATCGTTTGGGACTTGGCCACCGGCGCGTTCATTCGCAAGAACATTTTTCCCCAATCAAGCCCCGCGCTCGGCAGTCGCTTCGTCGCCTTCACCCCGGACGGCAAATCGGTGGTCAGTATCGCGAAGGATGTGGTGGCGGTCATCGAGCCGCGAACCGGAAACGTGGATCGCCACGAGACGTTTATCAACTTTACCGCCCAGGCGGCGAGTTCGCCCACCGAGACTATTGTGGCCATCGCGCAGATCATGCCGACCAAACCAGTCACCGCGGCGATGACCGTTTATGACTACGGCAAGCGCACCAGCCAAACCGTCCCACTCAAGGTCGCGCCTTCGTCCATGGCCTATTCGGCGGATGGACGTTCGCTCGTCATGGCCTCCGCAGACGGCCCGATCCAAGTATTCGACACCAAGACCTGGACCATTCGCGCCTCGTTCGAGCGAACGCAACGATACATCCGCGCCGGTTTGAATGCCGACGGAACGTTGATGTGCGGGATTCCCGATTCCTCAGGTCGGCCGCAAGCCGAAATCTGGCCGGTGGGCTCGAAGCAAAGCCGCCAACTGGCCGTGGGCTGGTGCTCCGATGTGGCGTTCGCGCCGGACGGCAAGACGGTGGCCGTGGCGATTCGCGACGACACCCTGAAGTTTGTCGACCTGACAACTGGGCAAGCAAAGTAGCGGCGAAAAAACCCGCTTTGCCACTATCCGGGCGCGCGGCGGACGGGTACAGTGGGCGCAGCTCGACTTCCCGGCAACTGGGGTCCGCCAATCATGTCCACGCTCATCACTTGCCCCGAGTGCAGCGCCCGCTTGAAACTGCCGCAGAAGTTGCAGCCTGGAACGAGTTTGATCTGCCCGGAGTGCAGCCAGGCGATCCGCGTTCCCGATACCAAGATCACCGAATCGCCGAGGCCGATGACGGTGGTCAACAAGAAGCGTTCCCGCCGACCGGATGACGACGAAGAAGGAATTGTTGAAGACGCCGAGCCGGTTCGGACCAAGTCGAAAGGTCCGAAGCGCGCCGAGAAAAAAGGACTGAGTTCGGCCGCGTTGATTTTGTTGGCGGGCGGCGCGGTTTTGGTCATTTTGGTGCTGGTCGGCGGTGGGGTTGTGCTGGCGATTTCACTTTCGCGATCGAAGTCCGCCAAACCACCGCAGCAACCGCCTTTTGTCTTACTTCCCGGGCCGGTGGCCGACCGGCCCCCGCAAGAAGAAGTGCAGGCTCCGCCGCGAATCACTCGGCGTCCCGCTATCGACGATCCTCCCGACCGCGATCCGCCGCCGCCCATAAAGCAGCCTGATCCGCCGCCGCCGGTGCCCGAACCGCCCAGGCCGCCGCGCAGCCTCGACTGGGCAGTGTTGAACGTCGCCAGTCTTTCCGTCGGCGACGTGGCCGCACGGTCCGCGCTGGACCTCGAAGCGCTCCGCTATTTGCCGCCGCAATCCGAAACCGTCATCGGCGTCGACGTGAAAAGCCTCGGCTCGAAGCTGGCGCTGGCCTGGCTGATGCAAAAGATCACCGTTCTCGGCGAAGAATGCCCGATCGACGTGTTAGAACGAGACACCCGGCTTCAACTGAACGACCTCGATCACATCGTCATCGCCGGCAAGATCGATTTCACTCAGCAATATTGGCTGCTCAACAAACCGTTCCCGGTCGAAGCCACGACCTATGTGGTCAAGACGAAAACGCCGGTCGATCGCGGCGGACTGATGCAGAAAATCAAGGCGGGGCCCGCCAAGCGGTTTCGGGACAAAGAGTATTTCCCATTGCCTGAGGCGCGCAAGGGCAAGATCGCTCACCTGTATATGCCGGCGGACAACATCGTCGTCTTCAGTCTGCTACCGGAAGCGCAACTTACCACCATATTGGCATTGGACGGCGCCAAGCCGGCCCTCGCGCCGGAATCACTTGCCGCGCTGAAAGCTCTCGAACAATCCCACGCGTGGATGGTGATGCCGCCGGCTCAGTTGAGGGCCCACTTGCCGTCCGGCGCAGCGCTCGTGGCCAATCTTCAACCCGGCATCGACGCGGCGGCTTCCGCCAGAGCCGTCGGCGTGTCGTTGCGGATTCAAGGCGAACAAGTCAAGTTCGGTCTGGCGTTCGCAACGGCCGATCCCGGCGCCGGCAAAGCGCTGACGGTCACGCTCCAGGAATTCTGGAACAAACATGGCAAGAGCGGAATTCAGAACATCGCGGGCAGAATGGCGCCCGGTTTTCAACCCGTGCTAAATGAATTGGCCCAGGGGCTGCAATGGAAGAATCAAAACGAATGCGCGGTGGCCATCGCGCCCATTAGCTTCAAGGCCCTGGACGATTTGTTGAAGTCGGCGGAATAGAGCACCCTCAACCACCGAAGCGCGTGGGATAGGATTCCAATCCTGTCCATAAGCGGACAGGGCTGGAATC
>JBGQCZ010000349.1:0-6154 GCA_041495645.1 Gemmataceae bacterium
CGCGAGCTTGAGGGCTTCAGCCGACATCTCCAGCATCTTGGCAGCGACTTTGATCGGTTTGAATTCGCCTTCAACCAGGTGCATCAATTCGTCGGCCTGCCCCCCCTCGACGCCAATTCGGTCGCTCAGACTCAGAAGCACGTCCTGTTCCCACTTTTTCGCCTTCATCGCCTTTTCGTGGATGCGCTTGGTTTCCTCGACTTCCGCTTCGATCCGTTCGCGCAGGGCCTTTACCTTCACCGTGTACTTTTCCGCCCGCTCGCGCATGAGTTCGTCTTCGGCCGTTTTCCGTTCTTGTTCGAGTTGCTGCTGGGCCTGATCGAGCCGGTCGAGCGCGTCGTCTTGCGATTCATCGGCCTTCTCGCCGCGTTCGAGCCGCTGCTGGGCGTCTTCCATGCCGCGAGCGGCTTGATTCATCGCCTTGGCCGAGTCCTTCGCCTTCATGCGCGACAACTCCTGGGCCAATTCCTTCGCCTCCTGCTTCAACTTCTCCTGCTCGCGTGCGAGGCGTTCGAGTTCTTTTTTCCGTTCTTCGGGGTTGGCAATCTGCTGGGCCACTTTGGTCTTCTTTTGCAAGCGATCCTGCTGGTCGGCGAGATCGTCGATCTTGGCTTCCATTTCCTTCATTTTCTTCGCGAGGCGATCCAAGTCGTCGGTCTTGCGTTCCTCCAGCCGTTTCAGCATTTCCTCCAGGGCTTTTGCGAATTGCTGTTGGTTTTTTTTTGCTTCCCCGAGCTTGTTGTCTTTCAAATCCTGGGCGGCCTTCTGCATCTTCGACTTCTGATCGGCATCAGGTTGAGTGAGATCCGGCCGGCCGGCTTTGGCAGCCTCCTTCAGCGCGTCGGCTTCCTGCTTCAGCGTGACCGCGGATTGGCGCTGTTCCTGGGCTTGCTGGCGTTGTTTCTGCGCCTCGGCCCGCGCGTTCTGTTCTTGCGGAGTTCCCTTGGACTGATCGGCTTTTTGATCGTTTTCTTTTGCCTGCGCTTCGTGTTTTTCGGCTTCCTGCAGGCGCTCACGCTGTTGAGTTTCCTTCTCGGCCGCGAGGCGATCCATCTTTTCGAGCAATTGTTTGGTCTGCTCGGCCAGCGTTTCCTGGCGTTTGGCGGTCTGGTCGAGATCGGCTTGGTCCTGTTTATCAAGCAAGTCTTTCTGTTTTCCCGCCGGCAGTTTCTTTTCCAGTTCGTTCGTCTGCTGATTCAGTTTTTCCTGCTCGTTCAACAGAGCCCGCGTCTCGCCGCGAACCTCGTTGGCCCCGCTCCAGGGCTCCAATCGTTGCAGCAATTGCTGAAGCGTCTGCTCCACTTCTTGCTGATGCTTCATCGCCTCGGCGAGCGGGTCCTTTTGTTGGTCCTTTTTCGGTTCGCCAGGCTTTTGCGGATCGTTCTTCCTCGAATCGCCATTATCGCCGCTTTCGCGGGCGGCGTTCAGCAGGGGTTCGATCGGCTGAAGTTCCTCTCGGCCTAGCCGTTCGAGCTCGTTGGCTACGGCTTCAATGCGATCGCGCGACGGCGAGCGTGGGAGTTTGTTATCCTGCTGCGCCTGGCGAATGCGTTCGACCTCGGACCGCAGTCCTTCCTTTTCATCGCCCATCCGGGCCCGCAATTGTTGCTGGAGTTGCTCGGCCTGCAGGAGTTTTTCCAGTTCCTCGGGCCGAAGCTTTCCGGTCGCCTCTTTTTGAGCTTGAGCGTCGGCGGTCTTTGCCAGGGCCTCTTTCTGCCATTGCTGCATGCGCAGAAGATTTTGCCGCACATTGGCCTGGTCCTTATCCAACATAGCTTCGAGCGTAGCCGGGGAAACGATGCGGAGCTCGAGTTCGTGACTGCGGCCAGGCTCCTTGTTGCCGGTGACATCGTCGAAATCGTCGGCGAGCATCTGAATGATCAGGAGGTCGCCTTCTTTCAGGGCCGCGCCGTCGGGATGACGGAAGGAAGCAATGTGCAACCGGTTTTCGACCAGAACCTGCTGAAACCGCAAACGCACCGGCGGCGCGAGCTTGGAAGCAAACCCGTTCATCAGCGCCGGCAACGACTCGCCCAACGCACGATGATCGTAGTAGCTCCTGCGCCGGTCCGGTTCCTTTCCGGTGCGGTATTCAAGCCAGACAGTGCGGACGGCGAAGGTGGGGTCCATCACGAGCGACTTGAGCGGCAAATCGGCATCGGGAGTGACATGGAGACTATCGCGCGCGGCAGTCGGTCGATCGAGCGAAACAACCGGGGCTGGGTCGGGTTGGACGCGGATGTCGATTAGGCGGGTCGAACCGAACCCGGTCTCATCCTCGAATCGCAAGGCGTACACCCCGCCGACGCGCGGCGTGAACGACGCTTCGAGCAGCGTGCCGTCGCGGCCGAGCCGAACGGGAATTTTGTCCCAGACCGATTGCCCGGCGGCGGTCAATGCCGCGGCTTCCCACGGACGCATGGCGCCCAGGACGAGAAAGGCGGCGCTCGTATTCAATACTGGGTGCTCCGGCCGATAGATAATCCAACTTGCGGCCACCGGCCGATTGGTGGCAGCCCGCAGGCTGACGGCAGTTCCGGCAACGGCTTCGAAACTGCTTCCGCCGTCGGGAAGTTGCCGCGGAGAAAGATCGGTGTAGGCCGGGTAATCGAGCCGAATTTGCGGGGAGGGGCGGCCATCGAGCGGCACCAATTCCGGCGGCGGCAGGACTTGAACTTCGTGCCAGGGTGTTTCGCCATCGTTCGCTTTCAGGCGGAAGCGGAAACTGCGGCCGATCTTGCTCGCTTCCAGGCGTGCCGTGAGCATGCCACCGGTCCGCGATTCATCCGTCGCGATCACCCACGTTTGGTCGAATGGCGGAGCGCCTTCAAACCAAATCGAAAGCGTCGCGAGGTCTCGGTCGGGCATTACGCCGCTGATTTCCGCCCGAATCTCCAGCGGTTCGCCCAGCGGATGCTTGTAGGGTAAGCGGTCGGGGAACAGGAGTTTCACCTTGGTTTGGGCCGGCCATTTTCCGACGCCGAACGGAGCGAGCAGGCGAATCATCGCGGTCTTCACGGCTTCCGGCGCGAACACGGTCGGCGGAATCGCCAAGGCCGCGGCCAGCCCCAAGCCAACGCCCGACCAAAAAAGGCCGCGCAGCGAAATCAGTTGGTTGAAGTTGCACTCATCCGCCAGGCGCATGGCCCGCTTGATGGCCACCCGGCGCAAGAGCGGCGAACTCGATTCGTCCTCGGCCGGTTGGTCCAGAAACTGCACGGCGCTCGCCAGCACATCGTTCAGCTCCGGGTTCTTTTCTTCCATCCGCAAAGCAAGGTGCAGATTGTCGGCGGGCTGGCGAAACGGCTCGACGAGCCAGCGAATGACGACGTACCCGGCCATGGCGAGAATGCCGACCAGCCCGATTGCCCGCACCAGCCCCGGCAACTGGAACCGCCAATCGAGCAGCCCCACGATCGCCGCCCCGCCGATCAACACGGCGGCCAGGGCAAATAGCCCGCTCAACCCGGCGACAATGCGAATGCGACGTCGAAGACGGGCCAGACGGCGAAACAGCCGCTTCGGTTCAAGGTGCGGCAGGGTGGCAGGCATCATGTCGTTCATCCCGCGGTTGGAGCGACCCACGTATAGTTTCCGGCACAACCGGCGTGGTTTCAAGGCGAAAGACAGGCGAGTTACAAGAATGCACCACATCGAGCGAGCCAGCCGGGTTTCGCCGGCCCACGTGTCGCGAGCGATTTGGACTAATTTGGACTTTTTGCCCGCGCCGCCAAATCGATTTTCTTGCCTCAACTCCTTGAGCGGCAGGTGCTTGCCATCCCCGCGGCACGCTCGCAAAAACTTTGTTGAAAAAGTGGTTGAGTGGTGCGCCAGGTAGAGCGCGGAGTGGTGCGCCAGGTAGAGCGCGGAGTGGTGCGCCAGGTAGAGCGCGGAGTGGTGGGAGCGGTTGTAGCTGGTATTCGCGCAGCATGCTCGGGATTCGTTTCGCGACATGCGCGAGACACGAATGGCAGACCAATTTGGAATTAAGTGGATCACAATGAGGTTCGCCAAGAAATGAAACTGCGAAATGAGCCGTTCTTCCGCCTAAACGCAATCGTACGCTACCGAATCGGAAACCGCAATCTCAGCAGCGTTTTGGTAGCGGCTGTAGCGGGCTCTGCGACCCCGGCCGGCCTCACAGAGGCCGGCTACAGAATTTTCAGCCGCGTTTTCCCAGTATAGCGCCGCAACGGCGGAAGTGTTCTTCTTGCTTGGCATCGTAGACCGCATCGCGCAAGTCCACGAGGTAGAAATCGGTGTTGTCAATCTTCGCGCCGCGCAGGTCCGCGCCGCAGAGGTTTGCTTTGCGAATCGCTTCGGGTTCCTTGAACGACCGGTCTTCGAAGTCATCGGTATAGAAGCCGGTGCGAGTTCCCTCGGATGCAATCGTCGTGAACAGCAACCCGCTCCGCGAGGATCCCATGTGAAACGAGGCCCCGGTCAGGTCGGCATCGCGGAGCGAGCAATCCTCCCAATCGATTTCGCCGAGTCCAGCCTCACTCAGATTGGCGCGCTCCAGGCTCACATTGGCCATGACGGTCCCGGTCAGAAGGGCCTTGGTGAGATTGGCGCCCTCAAAATTGGTCTCCTCCAGGTTCAGATACTCGAGATCGCATTCTTGAAGGCTTGCATTGATGAAGCGTGCCCCACGAAGTTTGCAGCGTCGCAGTTTCAAGCCCGGCAATTGAGCGGCGTTGAGATGAGCATTGGTGAAGTCCGCCCCATCGATTTCGGTGTCCAGGAATGAACTCCTGTAAAGGGCTGCCCCAACAAAACTAGTCGATGTCAGATTGGCGCCGTTGAAAGACGCTCGCACCAAAACCGCGTCGTTGAAAACTGCTCCGATCAATTTTGCAAAATCAAACGTCGCTCTCAAACCCCGACACGAGGACAGGTCGGCGCCGCTCAGATCGGCGAGCTCGGCACGAAAACCAAAGAGCGAAGCGCCCCGCATCTGCGTGCGGCGCAAACGTGCTTTTGCGGCATTGGCGCCGTGCAGATTCGCACCGCTCAAGTCTGCGGCGCTCAGGTCGGCTTCGGACAAATTCGCATTCGCCAGATTGACCGACGGCCATTCGGCGCCTTCGAGGTAAGCGCCGGTGAGAGTTGGAACCGAGTCACTGTCGGGTTTCCAGCCGATCTTCAACGCATGCAGCAGACTGGCCGCCATGGCGTGGCTCCACGGCGGGCCGGTCAAGAATGACTTCAGTCGTTCGATCTGCCGGTCATCCGGCTTCAACAGCCGCGCGACCGCGTGAATCAACTCGCGAGGCAATCGACACGCGAGAAAGTCGCAGTGCTCGTCGCCGTGCAAGTCCGCGACGATTCGCTCCGAGGCCAGCAGCACTTGGACAGCCCGATGCCGCAATACTCGCGAGAGCGACTCCGCAAAACCGGGCGGTGTAAATTGATCTTTCTCGCTTGTGACAAACGAATTCAGGCAGGCGTTTCGAGAGCGCTGCACGACATCCGTGTCCGGGAGCTGTTGCTCCAAGTATTTTTGCAATGCCGAACGGACATTTGGTATCGAATCATCCGCCGCCAGGAGATCGAGGATGGTCGTCCAGAGTTCCGGAATCCCCTGGAACGGATCGCCTTCCTCGCGTTGTACCCGCTGCATCACTGAAGCGCAGCGATCACGATGGCGGGCGAGAAGATACTCGATCAGATCGTCGCGGTTCCAACGTGCCAGATGGTAGTCGGCGAGGTGTGAAATGCTCTGTCGCGGAGCAGTGGCCGTATAGATCCACAATTGTTTGGTGACTGCGGTCGCAAACTGGGCAACGACTTCGACTTCCGAGTCGAAATACGCGACGCTCGCGTCCACAGGCAGGACTGCGGCGAGATGATCGAGGGCGACCGTTTTCCCCGTTCCGCTCGGGCCAACCAATGCGACCAGGCCCGACTCGCCTCGGTCGAGATGCCGTTGGATTTCATCTTCAAGCGGCAGTTCTTCCAAGTCCGGCAGGACGACCCGCGGTTTGACAGCTGCGCGAAGCGGTGTAATCATGGCGAACCCAACCGGGTTTGGGTATTCTACCGCCATTCGTTTCAGCCGATCACCAATTCGGATTTGAAAATTACAACAACCGCCGCCGTTTGCGTAGCACCCATTCGCTCGTCAGCAGTCCCATGACCAGCAGGAACATCA
>JBGQCZ010000350.1:0-6144 GCA_041495645.1 Gemmataceae bacterium
CAAGAAACATCGGAATGAAGAATGGGCGCCGGATAAGGAACAGCCTGGTTTCAAGGAAGGCAAGAAAGTCAAAATCGAATGGGTGGGCATGAAAGCCGAGCCGCCGCTGATCAAGAAAGCGGCGCTTGAAGACGCCGCTAAGAAAACGGCGCTGGCCAATGCGATCTCCAAGGCCATCATGGCTCCGCCCGCCGACAATTTCGCCGGAGTGCTCGGGCGTACGGGAGCATTCGCGATCGTCGAAGATCCCAAGCTGCTCGATAAACGGACCGACCGCGAATACGAGATGTACCTCGCTCGCGAGAAATCCGGCAGCAACTGGGTATATTCGGCTTTGATCTTTTTCGGGCTGCACGATCGCAGCGTGTATCAGCCCCACGTGATCGCGGCGGGAATTGCCGACCTGCTCGGATCGAGCGGCACCGGCGGTACGCTGTTGTCACCGACCATGACGTTGGGAAGTCAGTCCGTGTTCCAGGAAATGCGCGAGCGCGTGCGCTTTGGAATGCTGCCATTCGCCTTGGGCGGTCAAAGCGTGCCGCAAATGCTGGGCGTTTCCGACATGATGATCCCCCAGCCGTTGCCCAAAAAAGCCGTGCAGAGCCGCCTGAATGAGGAAGTCACTTCTGCCATCGTAACCGACTTCTTTCGCTCGGAATTGGAGCAATTCCAAAAGACCTTTGCCGACAAAGCCAAGGACATCAAGAAACCAGGGACGAAGCTGGAACTCGAGGATCATGCCGACGAATTCGTGGAGAAATACGGCCTCGCCCAAGGGGCGAGCAAGGGATTTCACGACCGCTACACCCTGATTGACGACCCAGGCTTGAAACCGCTCAAGGACAAATACCTCAAGAATCGCGCCACGACCGATCCGAAAGGCATGGACTTCGGCACGCCTTTCTTCAACGACGACGAACGGTTTGGCAACACGAATTCGAGCTATCGTCCGCAGTGGTTCCAGGGAGAGCCCACGGCGGGTTTCACCAAGCCCGAGGAGGAGTTCTTTCTCGCGTGGAAGACGGAGGAACTTGAGGCCAAGGTGCGCACGTTCGAGGAGGCCAAGGCTGATGTGGAAAAGGCCTGGAAGCGCATGAAGGCCCGCGAACTTGCGTCCAAGGCCGCCGAGGATTTGCAAAAGCAGGTTCGCGACAAAGCTGTCAAGAACCTCGCTACGCTCAATGATTTCGCGGCTCAGAACAAGATCACGCCGGTTGAAGTAGGGCCGTTCGCGCTTCGCAACGAGACGCCGACCGGCCGCTCCACCATGTACCGGTTCCCCGAGGTTACGCGAGACAAAGTCACGTTTCCCACGCCCGAATTCGCGATGAAACTCATGGATCTGCGCGACAAGCCGATCGGCGACACGATGGTGCTCCCCGACCAACCGAAGGACAATTACTACGTTGCCGTGTTGACGGAGCACACCGAGCCGACCGACTTGGCATTTCAGATGGTCTATGCCCGCTCCGGGCCCGACGCGATCCTCGGCAGCGACCCATTGCTGAGCGAATTCGAAGCGGAACGCCGCATCAAAACGCGTGAGGACATCATCAAACAACTGCGGGTGGATGCCAAGTTGAAACCCGTTGACGAGGAATTGAAACGCTTCGCCGAGAAGGGCGGCGGTTCAGAAGAATGACGTCAAAGGCGAGTGGCAATCTCAGTAGCCGCAGGCTTTAGCCTGCGTGAAGGCCATCTCAGATTTACCCGTAGCCGCAGGCTTTAGCCTGCGTGAAGGCCATCGCGCAGGCTAAAGCCTGCGGCTACACAAACCGCACTTGCACGTCCGGGCCTTGGATGTGGTGGAGCAAGTGCCGCGGCAAATGGCACGACACAATCACGCGGTCGTCGCGATACTCCTGGCGGCAAATCTCGGCATGCGCGTTGAGAAACGCCAGCACTTTTCCGTTCGCGACGTCGGCGCTCACCTCCGCCTCTACAAAATTCGCGCTCAAAGCAGCGATTACTGCTTCGCTTAGCTCCGCCAGCCCTTGCTTGCGAAACGCGCTCACCGCGACCGAGCGCGGATGGCGATTTTGCAGGATCGTGAGGGCCGTCGGGTCGGAGACGCGGTCGGACTTGTTGAGAACCAAGATCGTGGGCTTGTCGTCGCAATGAATCTCCTTTAACACCTGGTTCACCGCGGCGATCTGTTCCTCCGCGTGCGGATTGCTGGCGTCTACCACGTGCAGCAGGAGCCGGGCCTGCTTGGTTTCCGCAAGGGTTGCCTCGAAGGACGCCACCAGGTGATGCGGAAGATCGCGGATGAAACCCACCGTGTCGCTCAGCAGAATCTTGCCCCAGTCCTTCAGGTGCCATTGGCGGGTGCGGGTATCTAACGTCGAAAACAGGCGGTCCTCGGCCAGCACGCCGGCACCGGTCAGAGCGTTCATCAGCGTGCTTTTTCCCGCATTGGTATAGCCCACGAGCGAAACGGTGTGTTCCTCCCGGCGCGTGCTCACTTCGCGCTCCTTGCGCGCCTGCACTTCCACCAGCCGTTGCTTGAGGTCGCGGATGCGGTCGCCGACCAGGCGGCGGTCTTCTTCAAGCTGCGTTTCGCCGGGGCCGCGCAAGCCAATGCCGCCTTCCGCCTGCCGCGATAAGTGCGTCCACATTTTCCGCAGCCGGGGAAGCGAATACTCGAGTTGGGCAAGTTCCACTTGCAGACGCGATTCGACGGTTCGGGCACGCGTGGCGAAGATGTCGAGAATCAACTCGCTTCGATCGAGCACTTTGACACTGGTTGCTTTTTCGAGATTGCGGACCTGGCCCGGCGTGAGGTCGTTGTCGAAGATGACCACGTCGGCATCGACGGCCTGAACGAGCTGCGTGAGTTCTTCGAGTTTGCCCCGGCCGATGTAGGTGCCGGGAATGATGTCGGGGCGTTTTTGGGTCAATTCACCGGCCACAAAGGCCCCAGCGGTGGTGGCCAGACCGCGCAACTCGTCCAGCGGATCGTCATCTTGCCAGGGCCGATTGGGCAATGCCACGCTCACCAGCACCGCTTTTTCCCGATGAACCGTCAGTTCATCGCGCTTGACATCGAGTGGCATTCCTGAAAACACTTCCGTTGAGTTACTCGGATCACCCCGTGCATTGTACGTTGCATCCGTGAGAAATTCTCACGCAGAGGCGCAGAGTCCGCAGAAAAAAGGACAGAGTGAAAAGAAAAGCCCCGCGTGGGTTACGCGCGGGGCAGGGGAGTTTACGTCATTCAGCCCGGAATCACTTGCCGCTCGGGATGAGCGGGTTCGTGATGGTCGGCTCGTCCTTGAGCGTGTTGACCGTATCGAAGGCCGGCACGATCTTGAACAGTGCTTGGCCGGCGTTGGTCACTTCAATCTTCGCGGTCAGGTCCACGCCGATGGCCTCGCCTTCGACGCGGGTCTGGTACGAGAACTGAGCGGTGCCCTTGGGCGTGTTGGCCACGTCGTAACCGTTTGACGACTTCGAACCCGCGGCGCCGCTGCCGCCGGCCCGCATCATCAGATCGTTGCGGTAGGTCGGATCGGACAGCAGACGCAGTCGTTCGATTGCCTTCGCCAAGCCCTCGCCGCCCCGTTCCTTGTACCGGTGCCCGGTCTGCATCACCGGCAACGAAACCGTCGCCAGTTGCGTGCGTCGCCCGCCCGCCAGCGTCACTTTCACCTCGTCGTTGGCCTTGTCCACCGAGATCGTGTGGTACTCGACCATCTGATCGGGCGTGCCGGCGTGTTTGGTCACTTTGATCATCGCCTTGCCGCCCAACGGACGGCCCCAGATGCGATTCACCTTCACGATATAGGTGCCCGTGAATGCCTCCGCCACCGTGTAGGTCTCTTTGCGATCCTTCAGGTCGTCGCAGACCAGCAAACTGCCGGCCGGGGTCTGACGTTGGGTCGCCGAGCAAATCGTGTTGATCGGTTCGACCACAACCAGATCCAAATCGGCCGCGTCCTGCCACAACAGCTCGACGATCAAATCGCGGCGCTGTTGTTCGGTCACCGCATGCTGAATCTTGTCGGCCTCAGGCCTGCGATTCTCGCCGACCAGCCGCGTTTTGGCCTGTTCGAGCGCCTCGCGGGCTTGATCGTGATACAACTCCCGGTCGACCATCCAATCGCGACGAAGCAGGTTGCTCACCGCCCAATTGACGGAGTCGCTATCCACCGACTTGGCCTTGTCCATGTACACCAGAGCGTTGGCATACGGATCGGCCAAGTTCGGCGACAGTTCCGCGGCCCGGCGGCAGAAAGCCACCGCCCGTTCCGGCTGGTTGCTTTCATTCATCGCCTTCGCCGCCCGCAAGTACGACTCGGGATTCTTCGGATTCAGATCGATGGCCGAAAGCCGGGCGCGTTCCAAATCCTCCGTCGATCCGCCGCTCTGCTCCAAAGCGATCGTCAAAGCCTCGAACACCCACGGATCGTTGACAATGCCCAAACGCAGGTTGGCCTTGAGCACCTCGACCGCGTGACCGAATTCCTTGACCTCGCCGAGGAACTTGATCGTGACAAGGACCATGCCCGTACGATGTTCGTCCGAAATGTCCTTGTTGGCCATGGCAAGTTGCCAATCGATCGGCTTGGGATCGCGCTTCGGTTTGGCCTTCTCATATTCCTCTTTCGCCTTGGCCACCAAGGCCGAATCCGCCTTCGCCGGCATTCGGTCTTCATCGCGTTTCACCAACGCATCGCCACGGCCGCCGCGAGGGGCCGCCATGGCACCGCCGCCGCCGGCCGCTCCCCCGCCTGAACCTTCACGCGGATACTTAACCGTCGGGCGGTAACGCGACGGAGCGCTCACCACCAGGGCCAATGCGGGCGGATAGAAGCCCAGCGAGAACTTTTCGTCGGCTGGGATCAGAATCCCATCGTCATCCATCATGCCGTCGCCGCCGCCCATCTGATCGATTTGCAAGTTCTTCGGCACCCGGGCCCAGTGGCCGCGAGCTATCGTGTCCATGATCAGTTGCACGAGGTAGTTTTCGAACGTTTTGCCCTGGAAGCCGAACTGGCCGCCGAGGTTACCGAGCTGGCCGGCTTGTCCGCCGCCGAAGCCCAGGAACCCTCCGCCCATACCGCCGCCAAAGTTCGGGGCGCCGCCACCGGCGCCGCCCATGCCCAGGCCGGCGCCACCCAGGCCTGCAGCACCGCCGATGCCACCGATGCCACCGATGCCGCCGATGCCGCCGATGCCGCCGATGCCGCCGCCAATCTGGAACCCGCCGATGCCGCCAATCTGGAATCCGCCGATGCCGCCCATCGCGCCGCCGTTGCCAAACGCGTTGAACGGCGAACCGGTGTTGCCGAACGAGAATGCCCCGCCCAGCACGGCCAACGTTTGACCGACACCCTGTTGGTTAATGGCGGCCGGGATGGGAATCACCAGGTCGGCGACTTCGTACACGCGCAACGCATGGTTGTAATCCTTGCGCGCGATTTTCTTCGTCGTGATTTCGATGTGGTCTTCATTCACGAAGTAAGTCAGATCGAAATTCGCCAGAACCATCGTCATCACCGTGCCCAACGTGGCGCCGGGCATCGGCGGAATCTTCGACGGCTTCGAGGCCAAATCGCTCAGGTCCGGGTCGTTGCTCTTCAGCACTTTCAAGTTCGGCAGAATGTAGAACCCGGTGCCTTCGAGCTTGCTGTTGAACTGATCGAACCACTTGTCGAGGTTCAATTCCACTTCCTTATCCACGCCCGAGCCGTACGGCTCATTGAGGCGTTTGATCACCTTCGAGAAGTTCGGCGATTTGCGGAAGCCAAGGCTGTAGTAGTCGTAATACTTGTTGCGCAGCTTGGTCAATTCCTTCCAGGTTGCAGCCGGCGGGAAGTGAATCGGCGGCTCATCCGGGTACGGAATGTGCGACTTTTCGACCTGCATCATCGTCAGCAGGAAGCGTTCCTCGCGGATGCGCTTGAGTTCGTTCAGTTCCTTGAGGTGCATCGCGCTAAGCGAGATCGCATAGGCGGCGGTAGCCTCGATCGGCACCGGTTCGCCCTTGTTGATCGACTCTTCGCGAAGCAGATTCGCTTCCTTGTAGGCTTCGTCGTAGCGAGCCTTGTTCATCAGGTTGACGAAGGCCCGGATTCGCTCGCGCGTCTTCTCGACCAGGCCTTGCTGGACCGCGTTCTTTTCGGCTTCCTTCGCGCTGCG
>JBGQCZ010000351.1:0-6118 GCA_041495645.1 Gemmataceae bacterium
AGCTTGCCGTCACGATTTTGAAAGACCACGGCAAGGTCACGCCGACCACGCGTTTTGTTTCGGTCCACTTGAAAGAACCGAGCAAGGAAGCAGTGCACCGGTTCCGCGGCAACGAGCCGACGCCACGCGAGGCGTTCGCGTTGCTGTTCGACAACGGCAAGAACGCTTGCTACGAAGCAACGCTGTCGCTGAGCGAGCGCAAGCTGCTCACGTGGAAGCACGTTCCCGGCGTCCAGCCGACGATGACGCCGGACGAGCAGGTAGAGTGCGAGCAGGCGGTGCTGGCCAGTCCCGAGTTCAAGGCGGCGATGAAGAAGCATTACGGGATCGACGATACGCGGTTGGTGATGGTCGATATCTGGAGCGCCGGCAACTATGGCAGCGAGGAAGATCGCACCCGTCGCCTGGCTCGCCCGCTTTGCTTCCTGCGCATGGACCCCACCGACAACGGCTACGCCAAGCCGATCGAGGGACTGCGGCCGGTTGTCGATCTGAACGAGATGCGAGTGATCCGCGTCGAGGAACACGGTCACTGGCCGTTGCCGCCCGAGCAGGGCAATTACGTCGCCGACCGCAAGACGAACTTCCGCTCGGATATCAAGCCGCTCGAAATCAATCAGCCGGCCGGGCCGAGCTTCGAGGTCAACGGTTACCAGGTGAAATGGCAGAAGTGGAGCTTCGTCATCGGCTTCACCGCCCGCGAAGGCCTCACCATCAACAACCTGTGCTACGAGGACAGTCGGGAGGGCGAGGCTCCTGCCGAGCCGGGGAATCAGGCTCGGCAGGAGCCTCGCCCTCCCGTTAGCGGGAAGAAGCGCTCGGTGCTGTATCGCGGGTCGCTGTCCGAGATGGTGGTTCCCTACGGCGATCCGGCCCCGCAACAGGCGCGCAAGAACGCCTTCGATGCCGGCGAGTACGGCCTTGGCATGTGCGCCAACAGCCTCGAACTCGGCTGCGATTGCCTCGGGCTCATCAAGTATTTCGACGGCAACTTGTGCACCAGCCGCGGCGAACCGCTCACGATCAAGAACGCCGTCTGCATGCACGAAGAGGATTTTGGCATCCTCTGGAAACACACGGATCGCCGCTTGCCCGACCGCCCCGAAGTCCGCCGCTCGCGCCGGCTGGTGATTTCATCGATCGCGACGGTCGAGAACTACGAGTACGGCTTCTTCTGGTACCTGTATCAAGACGGCAACATTCAATTCGAAGTGAAACTGACGGGCATTCTCTCGCTCGGCGCGCTCAAGCCCGGCGAGACCTCAAAGTACGGCACGCTAATCGCGCCGCAACTTTACGCGCCGTGCCATCAGCACTTCTTCAATGTCCGCCTCGACATGGACATCGACGGCGCCGCCAACTCGGTGTACCAGATCGATGTTGTGCCGGACGAACTCGGACCGAACAACCCGTTCGAAAACGCTTTCTCGGCGCGGCCAACTCTGCTGAAAACCGAGAAGCAAGCGCGAGCCAATGTGAATTTGGAAACCGTACGGACCTGGAAGATCGTAAATGAGGGCGTGAAGAACGCGGTCGGCGAACCGGTCGGGTACAAGTTCTTTCCCGGCGACAATAGTTTCCCGTACGCGTCGAAGAATGCCTGGTGGCGCAAGCGCGCCGGGTTTGTCAATTATCACGTGTGGGTGACGCCGTTCCGCCCGGAGGAAAAGCACGCGGGCGGCGATTACCCGAATCAGAGCAAAGGCGGCGACGGCCTCATCAGTTGGACCGAACAGGATCGGCCGATCGCCAACACCGACGTGGTCCTCTGGTACACCTTCGGCCACACCCACGTCCCGCGGCCCGAGGATTACCCCGTGATGCCGGCGACGTACATCGGCTTCACGCTCAAGCCCAACGGTTTCTTCAAAGAGAATCCCGCCAACGACGTGCCGCCCTCGGCGAAGAAGGAGGAGAAAGGCGCATGCTGTCATTAACATTTGGCGAGCGTCGAGGCGTCAGCCCGACGTGCTTTGGACTCTCACACGTCGGGCTTACGCCTCGACGCTTGCCAAAACTATTTCACCTCGTGTCCCGCTCGCGCGGCGAGTTCTTCGGGTGCGGCGGAGACAAGGCGGCGGCGGGCGAAGATGAGGTAGTAACCGATGCCCACCGCGTACATGATCAACGTCAGCCAGAGGACGATGGGGTTGTCCGTTTTGTAGTACCACACATAGATGCCCGCTGCGAACAAGCTCATTACCAAAACGAGCGCCGGCAGAACTGGATACAGGGGCACCTTGAACGGCCTTGGCATGTGCGGATCGCGCCGTCGCAGGATGAACAAGCAAACCATTGCCAGGACGTACCAGATCAGCGCCGTCAGATTGCATGTCAGCACGGCAGTAAGCACGGCGTCTTCGTTGAAATAACCCCAGATAACGAAGCCGGCCACCACCAGGCTCCAAAAGAAGATGGAGGCATCGGGCGTGCGACGCGTGTGATGAACGTGGCCGAGAAATCGCGGCAGATAGCCGGCTCGGCCCAGAGAGAACGACTGGCGGCTGACGGCGTAGATCATGCCGTTGTAACTGACGACCATGCCAAAGATGGCCACGATGGAGAACACGATCAGATGCGCGGTTTTCGGCCAAACCTGCCCGTATACGAACGGCAGCGGATAAGACATGGTCTTGGCGCCGGTTTCGTTGAAGTCATTGCCGGCGGCGCAGGCGAAGAACCAAGTCAGAATAACCAGTACGACCAGCGTGATTTGTGCCAGCGTCAGTCCGCGTGGAATCGTCTTGTGCGGTTCGTGCGCTTCTTCGGGCGCCAAGGCGACGGTTTCGATCATGACCAGCCACCAGATGGCGTACGGGATCGCTTTGAGCACTCCCTCCCAGCCGTTGGTCAAAGTGGGCGTGGTGAAAATGCGGTCCCAATTCACGGCTGGAATGCAGGCGATCCAGAACCAGACCAGGGCGATGATTGCGCCGTAGGTCATGTACTCCATCAACTGAGCTTGACGCTTACTGCCGACCCATTGAACAAAGGCAAAGAACGCCACGGTTGCGAGTCCGGCGATGGTTGTCGTCAGTTCTTTGTTCAAGCCGTCGAAAAAGAGATCGAGAACGAAATAAAAATATCCGCCCGTGGCGATGGCGGTGCCGATGGTGGCGAAGAGCGCCTCCAGGAACATCGACCAGCCCATGACGAAGCCGAAGGCCGGTCCGACCGCGCGGCGGCCGTAGGCCAGCGGTCCGCCGGCGAACGGCATCGCCACCGACAGTTCGCTCAGGGCCAGCACCCACATCATGTAGAGCGCGCACACGAACAGCGAGGCCAGCAACATGCCGATCGGGCCGCCTTCCTTGAGGCCCTGGTTCCAGCCGAAGTATTCGCCAGTGATGACCACGCCGACGCCCAGCGCCCAGATATGCAGCACGCCCATCGGCTTCTTCAGGGCGTGCTCTTTGAGGTACTCCCGTTCCTCCGGCCGCAGTTCGGCGGCTTTGACGTGAGTTTCCCCCACGACCTCGGCGACGACCTGGTCCAGTTCCGACGGCGAGTTGGATTTGTTGACGGCGTCTTGCGCTTCATCCATGCGACGGTCTCCAAAACAAATCTCAAACCGATTCGCCAGCTGTGGCTGTGGCGAACGTTATGGTGGGGAGACCATGCACTCTTTGTTGAGAAAAGGCCCGCTCAGGCAAGTGTCCTGGAGCGATTGACTGCCCGAAGCCCGCTCGGGTATGCTGGAGCGAGTTGGCCGGCAGGTTCACTTCTGATTAGGAGTCGGCGATGCGCTTAACATCTCGGGTCCGCTCCGGAAGAGTCCGACACTTGCTGCTCGGCCTGATCGCCGGCATCGCACTGGCATCATTGGTGGCCGCGGTGATAGCGATGCAGTTAATCGGCCACGAGCGACAGCGTGCACTCGCGGCGATGACCGAAGCAGAACAGCAACGAGAATTGGCCGAAGTCGCAAACAAAAACCTCACGGATCAAGCGGATCGCGAACTGCAGCTAAAGAAACAGCTTGCCGACGCCGCTGCACGGGCCGAACTAGCCAACATACGTTTGGACTCTGCAAAAGCAGATGCAGAGATTGCGAAGTTGCGGAATGAAAGCGCGAAAATGCAACAGGAA
Organism: Gemmataceae bacterium; assembly: GCA_041495645.1. Classification (GTDB taxonomy): domain Bacteria; phylum Planctomycetota; class Planctomycetia; order Gemmatales; family Gemmataceae; genus JBGQCZ01. The sequence goes on from JBGQCZ010000351.1 coordinate 4,090, forward strand.
CTCAACGAACGAAACGAGCGTATCAGACTCGAGGAACAGCGCCTGAACGCAGCGAAACTGATAGTCGAAGTGAAGGAGAAACTTGCCAGGACCCGGGACCCATTGAACCAGTTACCGCAAACCGTTACCGCTGGCGTAGTTTCGGTGGTGGGCAATCGCGTTGGAATTGACCTGGGGTTGGATAATCGCTTGAGGGTCGGGCACATCCTTCATGTCATGCGAGCTAAGCCCGAATTGCAATACCTCGGCACGCTGCAATTGACAAACGTCGAGCAATCACGAGCGTTCGGCTTTTTCACTCCGGAGAAGCAGGGCGATGCCATTCAGCCAGGCGACGAAGCTCGCATCGAACTGAGCCAGGGATCGCAACCGCGGATTCCGGCAGTCGAACAAATTGGCAAGGTTACAGCGGTCGAAGATCATCTCGCCGTCATCAGCTTGGGCAGTGAGCATGGTTTGGAAGCCGGTCACATCCTTCAGGTTTATCGCACGATGCCCAACGTCCAGTACCTTGGCACGCTAACGATCAATCGGGTCGAGACTCATCGCGCGGTGGGCATATTCGAGCCGGCGGGCAAGGACTCTACGATCAAGGTCGGCGATACGGTCGATACCAAGATCATTCGGTAGCGGTCACTCGCCACGCGCTCAGGAGGAGTCGCGTTCATGCGCCATGCACATCGGCCTCGCCCCGGCAGATTCCTGCACGTTGTGCTGGGCATGGTGGTCGGCATGGCGTTGATGGCCGTCGTAGCGGGGTTGATTGTGGCGGTGAATTTCGAGATCTTGCGCCGGAGTGAGACGCGGGTGCTTGTCGAGCAGGAACGCACGATTGAGGACCTTCGTAAGCAAGTCGAACAGTTGCGGGTGGAGTCCCAACTCTTGCAAGCCCGCCAGGAACGGGAGCGGATTCGCGAGGATATCGAGCGTAGCAACCAGCGCATCCGCGACTTGCAGCGCGCCTGGAGTTCGAGCCTGGCCGGGCACATCAAGTCGGCGAGCGGCGAGTTGGCGGAGATAGACGTCGGCAGCGATCTGGGCCTTGAGATGAACAGCGCCGTACGCGTGTATCGGTCGCCGCTCATGCAGGAATTCCTAGGCACGCTGCAACTCTTGAGCGTTGAACCAGGGCGTGCCAAAGGACTTTTCACCCCGGCGCGGGCGGGCGATCAAATTCGAGTTGGGGACGTGATCGTTGCCGCCAAGCCACGCGCATAGATTCATTCGAATTCAGAATATAATGAGGGGCAACGCGACGCACGAACCGAACAGCATTCCGAAGGCAACAAATGTCACCGCCTGCGCCAGCCAGACGCTAAAGGCCTGACCCAAACGCAAATCCAGCAGCGGCACGTAGAGGCCGATCGTAATCATCACATGGGTGCTCAAGGCCAGGAACAGGGCCAGGAATTGCGCGAAGAGATTCAAGCGCACGGGATCGGGGCCGACGATGGCGAGTTGAAAGAACCCGCCGGCGGTCAGGCTCAATGCGGCGGTGATGAAGGCGGTGAAGAGCGCGCGGCCGAGGGCGGGGATCTCCACGCCGCGATAATAACACGCGACGCGCAGAAGAATCGCCAGCGCGTAGACCCCCGCGGGCAACAAGACCATCAGTGCCAGGATGTCGAAGATATTCACGGGATTCCGCGTCAGAATAGGCGGCGGATACTGTCCACGGTGGTCCAACCGCCGATCACGAGCATCACGACCACCGCACCCACGACCGCATTGATCAACGTCTGCACCAGCCAAATCTTGACGCCCTTGAGCGGTCGCACGCGCAGCGACGGGACGAAAATCAGCGTTGAAATCACCGCAAAGACCGGCAGGAACAGCAGGACGGCCACCAGCGCCGCGATGTTCTCGCTTGGGCCGAGCGACTTGCCGAGCAAGTGCGCCCCGTAGCCGAGCGGAGCCCCAATGGCAATCAGAACGATGGCGATGACCAGGCAGCGCACGAGGTGCGGCGGCGGCTCGACCGAGCACAAATCGCAAGCGGCTTTGAGCAGCACGCCGGCCAGCAGCATCC
>JBGQCZ010000352.1:0-6111 GCA_041495645.1 Gemmataceae bacterium
CCTCACCCCCATCCCCTCTCCCCCGCCCGTTCAGTCGCTGAAACGGCAAGTCGCGGTGGGCGGGGGAGAGGGGCGTCGTCTCGCGTTGTTGGTTGCGGCCATGCGGCGTTGTGGGAACATGAACGCGATCCGGGAGAAGGATTTTGTCAAGGTGCCTCGCGGCGGCAAGTTCGACCCCTATCAGAAGATCGACGACCACGGCTTCTTCGGTACGTCTCAGATCACTCCGGCGACATTCGGGGCGGAGGGCAAGTACCGGATCCGCTTTGTCTACTCGACGGATGAATAATCGGTGTTAATAATCGAAGATGGTGACACTTTCCGCAAGTCATTGTTGCGGCATCAGTTGCCGCCGAAATTCGCGCTTCGGCTGATTCCCGCGTGCCGTGTCGATGCGAGCATGCCGACGGCCGATGCCGTCACGTCATGAACCGCGAGCGTTGCTCGCGGCGATCATCCAAGCCGGGTGAACAAAAGCCAGCCAATCGAACGACACCGGTGGGCGTTGCAATTCGCCGTTCGCCGGCATTGCCCGCGGATGGATACAGACGTATACTATAGGTGGCTTGCAGCCCGTTCGCTCAGCGTGCGCCCATTTCGGAGGACACGTCATGCTTACAGCAATTCTGATTTTGTGGATCGGTTTGATTGGCGACTGGGTCTTTGACGCGTCTGGTCTTTCGGACCCAACCCACTCCCCAGTTCACTTCACAACCACCACCACCACTTTCCCAACTAAGTTTTTGAGGTCCTCGGGGGCGAGCGGGAAGTGTTATCAGGGCAAGGAGATGCGTCCAGAAAACGAGAATGGCGCACAGGGCGAAAAGTTGGATTTAGTTTGGTTCGGAGTTGGGAGAAGGTGTATCGGGACGTTCGTCAAGGCTCCTGCCGAATCCGACGCGGTCATTAAACTGACAGGAACGATCAATCGGGCAGCGCGAAAGGGACTGGCCATGGCCGACTTCAAAGTGACGCAGCTTGAGCCGGGGTTGGATTTCGAGCATTTGCCGTATTGGGACGTGGTCATCATCGGGGCGGGGCCGGCGGGGTTGGCGGCGAGCCTGACTACTGCCCATCGAGCGCTGACCACGCTGGTGATCGAGGCCAAGGACCGGCCGGGCGGGCAGCCGCAGTTCCTGTATGCCGACAAGCGGATCGTGGACATTCCCGGCTTTCCGGACGGCATCACCGGCGAGGAACTGTCGCAGCGGACCTTCCGCCAGGCGAAGGACGCGCTAGTTCAGTTTCGCTTCAACGAGGAATTGGCGAGCATCGAAGACACCGACCAGGTCGAGAACGAGGATCGGCTCAAGCGGATCGTCACCACGAAGGGCAGTTGTCTGTGTCGCAAGGCGATCATCGCTTGCGGGCTGCTGCATTATCCGCGGAAGTTAGCCGTGCTGGATGAATTGCAATCCAAGAACGTTCATTACAAGTTTCCCAAGATCGGCGACTACGAGGGGAGCCGCGTCGCGGTGGTCGGCGGGGGCGATTCGGCGCTGGACGCGGCCTTGATGGTGCAGGCCCGCTCCGGTTTGGTCGACCTGATCGTGCGCGAGGCCACGCCGATTGGCAAAGCGGACAGCCTTGCCCAAATCCGCGAGGCGGGCGGACGAATCCACACTTCGACCGAGATTAGAACGGCGAAGTTCGAAGGCAACGAAATCGCGCTGGAGCTAACGAACGGCGAGGGACTGACCTGTTCGCTGGCGATCGTGCAGATCGGGTTTCTGTCGGCCAAGGACACGTTCCAGCGGCTCGCGCTGGTGTTGAACGAAGACGGCAGCATCGCGGTCGATCCGTACTTCGAGACGAGCCGCAAAGGCATCTTCGCCGTGGGCGACGTGCACGGCGACATCAAGCTCATCGCCGTCGCCTGGGCCGAGGGCATCCAGGCCGCCATCCACGCGTTCAAGGAAATCACCAGCCCCTACTGGCTCAATGAAAAACGGTTGAAGGACCACAAGATCGCGCTGATCGGCGAAAAAATCGCCCGTGCCGCATCCGCCACGAGAAAGACTTAGTAACGTTTGCAGCGCCCAACAATAAACTGCGTGCGGTCCGGCGGTGGGCGGGCATGGTATGATAGGCTTCGCTTTTTCCGCCCGAGGGCCGTCCATGCCTATCCCGGCCGCACTGCTGAATGAAGTCAATCGCCTTCAGGCCGCTCAGCGCTTGGACGCCGATTTGTTGCACGACTTCTCGCGACACGGCGACGAGCGCGCATTCCAACTGCTCGTTGAACGGCACGGGCCGATGGTGCTGCGAGTGTGCCGCAACGTCCTCGGGGATGGCCCCGCGGCGGAAGACGCGTTTCAAGCCACGTTTCTGGTGTTCGCTCGCAAGGCTCGATTGATCGCGCCGCGTCACCCGGGTGCCGTGGCCGGTTGGCTCTTTAGCTCCGCTCACCGCATTGCCCAAAAAGCCCGCACGGCCCAGCGCCGGCGCTGCCGGCACGAGTCTTCCGTGCGGCCGCGCGACGTCAAGGGCCCGCTGGATGAAATGAGCGCCCGTGAACTCTGTCAGGCGCTCGATGATGAATTGGCGCGCTTGCCCGACATTCATCGCCTGCCGTTGCTGTTTTGCTTTTGGCAGGGATTGACGCAGGACGAGGCGGCGCTGCGATTGGGCGTTTCCGCGGGAGCCATCAAAGGACGCTTGGAGCGCGGCCGTGCACGACTCGCAGCGCGGCTGGCCAAACGCGGAGTCGCCCCCGCAGTGCTGCTGACGACGGCGGCCGGTGTTTCGCTGCCGCAAGAGCTTATTGCCAAGACGATCGAAGTAATCCGACCCGAGGTGAAGATTCCGGCGGCGATTGCGGCGCTGGCGGGTAGTCTCGCGCCGCGAGCGATGAAATTGGTTGCCGTGGCTGCGATGCTCGTCGTGGTGGCTGGCGGCTTTGGCCTGCGCGATGTGTGGCTCACCGCATCGCCGCTGCCCGATCCGCCGGCCAAGGACCAACCGGAAGCACGGACGGAACCGCCCGCAAAGCCTAAGGAGGTGCTGCGCGACCGCTTCAACGACCCGCTGCCTGAGGGCGCGGTGGTGCGGCTGGGGACGCTGGCCCTCCGGCATGGCGGCGAGATTTCCGACCTTCAATTCTCGGTCGACAGCGAGTCTGTGTATTCTCGCGGTGGCGGGATCATCAGGCAGTGGCAGATCAAGACCGGACACGAAATCAAAACGATCGATCTGCGCCCGCCCGCTCCAGACGAAGTTCGAACGCAAATCATAACGCCGGATGGGCAAACTGTCGTCGCGGTTTTTGGGGACCGTCTTGCGCTGTCGCGACCGACTCGCGCCGAAGTCTGGAATGCCAAGACGATGGAGAAACTGCGCGAGTTCACGATCAACGAGAAGGATGGGCGATTCTTTACGCCCGATCAAGTCATCGCTTCCCCCGGAGGGAAATATGTCGCCGCGCGACGAACGGACGGACTGCTCCAAGTCTTGAACTGCACCCAGTCGAGCTTGGTTTTCTCAATCCCGCGAACTGAGTTGCTGGCCTTTAGCCAAGACGATCGAATGATCGTGACCAGCGATGCTCGCGACGAATTGATGGTTTGGGAAACAGCAACCGGTCGAGAGGTTAAGCGCGTGGGAACCAACACGGGCCATACTCTGCAATCAGCGATTTCGCCGGATGGGAAATGGCTGGCAACCACAGCCTATACGCTCGGAACGCCGAAGCCCTTCGACAAGAATTTGTCGCGGGTCGATATGATCCCCGATCCATTCATCCGGATTTGGAACCTGGAAAAAGGGGAATTAGTCGGCAAGATCGAGGCAGCCTTAAAGGGGCACATGGCGTTTGCGCCGGATGGCCGATCGCTCTTCGTGTTATGTCGAGACAGTTTTCATTCTGATTCGTCCGTCCGACGATATGAAGTTCCAAGCGGCAAGATGACGCGAGAGTTTCCGAAACAGGTGCCCGACAACTCCATCATGGCAATTTCACCCAATGGTAAGATTCTGTCCGCAGGAACCTCGAGCGGCAGCGTGCGAATTTGGAATCTGGAGGCGGAGCGAGAATTGACTGTTGGCGACGGGCATGACGACACGATTTCAAGCCTCGATTTCACTCTCGCCAATGATCGGCTGCGATCGCACGACTACCAACGAACGATGATTGAATGGGATCTGAAGACGACGCAAGCGCTTCGCAGGGTTGTATGCCCAAGTTCACCCCGCCGAGGTTTTTGGGCTAGCGCCAACGGCCGGTTTCAAGCCGGTGATAACCCTGAACCTGAGCCCAAGATCGCCACCATGATTGTCGTCGATACCGTTGAGAATCGGATCGTTCGCGATTTTGGTCCCACCCCGGCCGGCATGTCGGCGATGGCGGTCACACAGGACATTCAGCGACTGACAACGGTTAGTGGGGCTGACTCCAGCAAGCGGGTGGAAACCTGGAGCATAGCGTCCGGAAAGTTGCTTCATTCCTGGGAATTGAAGGAATTGAAGAACGACTCGAATACCTGGCCCTACCTTTTTCACCTTGCCGGCGAGCGACTCTTGGTGATCTGGCAGGCGAAAGTCTCGGTATTCGAGATTGCGAGCGGCCGGAAGCTGGCGACTTGGGATCCGGTCGAGAAAGGTGTCGCGAAAAAAGAGGGCGCACGAGGTCTTGCGTTTTACCTGTCGCAAGACGGCGAACGTGTCGCATGTGTATTGCAGCAGAGTGGCGAGATCGTTGTTTGCGAAACGACGACAGGCCGAGTCATTCGTCGCGTATCGACTGAGGGCTTGGTGAATTACCCAGTGCGGTTCTCAGCGAATGGAACGCTCCTGGCGGCCTGCAGCGCTGGTCTGTCGCCCGCGGTGCACATTTGGGACATTCAGACCGGCGAGAAACGGCACGAGTTTGCGGGTCATCGCGGCGAAATCATGTGCCTCGCTTTTCGCCCCGACGGTCTGCGCCTCGCCTCCGGCAGCCGGGATAGCACGGTTCTCATTTGGGACCTGACGCGGAAGTAATCGATGCGTTCCTTACGATTCCGGCGGACGGATTGCTCGGTTCGATCCGTCCTCGAAGATCAGACGATGGCTGCCATCCTTGCCGATGAATTCCGCGATTGATCACAGCCGGGTTTCGCGCCTATGGAGTTGGTCCTGCGTGAAAAGTGCGTTGGCCCGGAAACAGTGTATTTGGTGTGATGAAGACCTCGCGGCGAGATCCGCGCAGCTCGGTGTCAAAGTAGTCCAGAAAACAGGCGTTTCCGAGAAGTGCCCATCGCAACGGAAGGTCTGCGAATCCCACCATCGCTTTCCATTCACAAGTCTCTATGCCGTCGGAGATGCGAAGAGTAACCACAGCGTAGGAATACGCGACAATCATCCCACCCACAGGCTGGGCTTCTCCTTGGGGCGCCTGAGTCAGATCGATCCCGAGTCTGCGAGCGAGCGACAGAGGGAAAATCGTGTCGTCGGAGGCGCTGTCCAAGCAGCCATCGAAGAGGCGTGATCCAAGTGGACCGAAGACGCGAGTCGACACGATTGGCCGGTAGCGAACTCTCGCGCCGCCAAGTGAGGGGATGGGCCCCTTGGTGGGCAACGGCAGAAAAGGAAAAATCACGAAACGTTCAAGCCTCCGAGAACGCAATCCGCATCGGGAATGCCCTCAATGGGACAATCCTCCGGGTTCTCGCCGGCCGCACGCACCAAATCGTCGAGGGCTTCCGGGTCTCGGGTGGCTGCCACGACCCGGGTGCCGTCCGGGCTCCAGGCAACCCACTCGCCCCGATGTTTGGCTAGTTCGCCGAGCGGGAACGCAACCCGATTCTTCAGGTATTCTTGCATGTCCATGAACTCCCCCTCTTGTTTTCGCTGGGGACTCTGACCGGTTATTATCTTATCGCACGCAGCTTGAAAACAAACCTTCGACGCAGGGGGCCAGCATTGCTTGACAATGTGATCTCGTGTACACTATATGTGTGGGTCAGGTCCGCAACGCGCCTGTTGTGCGCGCATTTCACGAGAACAATCATGAGCAAGTCGATTGCGAATCTGTTGACGGGCTTGGCTCGCGGCAACGGCGCGTTCAACGATTCCAACACAACCCACCGCCAGACTCGCCACTCCGACACCACCACCACCACCACCACTTTCCCA
>JBGQCZ010000353.1:0-6106 GCA_041495645.1 Gemmataceae bacterium
GATCACGTTGATCGGCGTGCCGCGCGTGCCTTCGGGCGTGGCGTATTTGGCGGTCACGCGGAACGGCGCATCGATGACGCTGGCCGCCACGGCGGTCGAAAGCTCGCGCGGCGTGAACGGCAGGCCTTGCATGTTTTGCCGAACGATATTGGACACGTTGACGAACGACTTAACTTCCTTGCCGTTAATGGTCGCTTTGGCCTGAATGCGAACGATCGATCCGAAAGCGGGCGACTTGCCCGAGTCCTGAATGGTCAGCACGCCGAGCGGCAGGTTTGGAGCGGCGGGGGCCGTCGCGGTCACGGTGGTGCTGCCGGACAAACTCGCATTGCCGACGACGCTGATTTCGATCGGTCCGGCATAGTCGCGGCGCACGATGGCTTGGATCGGCAAAACGGCGATGCCAAGGGCCGGCACTTCGATCTTGTCCGTTGCCAGAGTCACATCGAAGCCGGGTTGCGGCGGCAGGATCGTGATCCTGTACACTTCGTTCGGTCCATGCAGATAATTCAAATGCTCGACGCTCAGAACCAGATCGCCGTCCGCGGGCGCGGTGTAGTCAACGCCGGTGCCGGCGGTCGGATTGCTCGTAGCGACCTGACCGCCCTTGGCGTCCTTCAGGACCATGTACACGTCGGCGGGCGACAGAAGCTCCTGCGTTTGCGAGTTGATGAGATAACGCTGCCCCTTTTTGCCGGCGAAGACAAAACAATCGACGTCGGACTTGTCTTGGAACCGCGCGCTGATGCCGCACGGGAACGGCACGCGATTGGCCTTGGCCGGGTCGTTGTTCGGTTCCTGCTCGGTAACCTCGTCTACATCGCTCAACAAAAGGGACACGGGCCATCCGAAATTCGGCCGCGTGCCTTTCGGCACAACGGAAACGGCTTCGAGGGCGGGATCAGCGGGAACATCAACCGCGACGAGCGTAACGCCATCGAGATCGGCGCCGGCAAAACCGACACTGGCCTTCGTGCCGCGTTTGGCCGCGAGCGGGTAGGGCGTGATGGCGGTCGGAAAGTCACCGACGCGAAGGCGATACCAATAATCCGGCCCGCCGCGATGGGTGCTGTCGCGCACCTCGATCAGGAATTCGCCGCCTTCCTTGAAGGTGTGGGTCAGGCGGCAATCGGTCTGGCAGCCGGGCGAATCGTCGCTATAGAGGCTGGGGATTTCGCGTCCGGTCTTGACGTCGTGCATCAGGATCACTGGATCGAGCGCGCTGCCAAGACGCCGGGCAAGAACCTCAATCGCCACGCGCTGGCCGGGTTTGACCGCAATCTTGAAAAACTCGCTCGTCTCTGGATCAATGCGTCCGGTCGCGACGCTCGGAACCGGAATGACCAATGCGGCGGCCGCGGTGCGATTGGCCCCGCCGGGCGGCGCTGCCGGCAAGTCGTCGATGCAGAACGGGCGGAAGTTCGACACGCCTTGCTTGGTGACGAGCCTGATTGGGTGCATGCCGACCTGGGCATTGGGCGGAAGTTCGATCTTAACCCGTAGCTTGGCCGGGTCCTTGGTGTTGTTCGCGTCGGTGGGGAAGGTCACTTTCGCGGGAAATCCGGTCAACAGCGCAACGGGATCGTTCAGATTCGCGCCCGTAAGCGTCACTTCAATCGCGCTGCCGGGCTGCGCGCCCATCGGTTGCGGCAAGCCGATGGACGGCGATTGAGGATTCGGCGGCAGCACAACGGGTTGCGCGCGGGGCTCATTGAGGCATGCAAACAGGCAAAACGCGGGTGCGACCCGACGGAACAAGCGAATAGGAGAGGGCATGAGATCCTCAAAGTCTGAGAGGTTAAACGTGGGCGCGTGGCGGGAGTTCGGGCGGAATTGATCTTACCTATGAGAGGGACCAATGGCCAAGTGAATTGCCGGGTTGTATGGTTTGTAGTGGCCGGGAAAGATAAGCCGATTTGGGAAACAGATTTTGCCACGTCGCTATTTTGAGCTATTCTTAGATGGCCAGCCGTGCCGATTTTTCCGCCGCCGGATTCATACTTTGGGGCTTTTGTCCGGCTTTGATTGAGCTCGAACCGTCCACACGTCGCGACACCAACGGGAATAGGATCGCAGACGAGGCTCCACGATGAAGCAAATGATTCGCCTCCGCGGCATCAGCGGTGATATCAAAGGAAAGGTCTGGGAAGCCGAGTCGCTCATGCGCGCCGGCCGGCTCAATTCGCTGGAAATCGTGCTCGACGACAGCTCGGTCAGCCGCAAACACGCCGAACTCAAACACGGACCGCACGGTTGGATGGTCCACGACAACGACAGCACCAACGGCACCTTCGTCAACGGCGTACGCATGGGCAAGGAGGAACGCCCACTGCGCTCGCGCGACATCGTCCAGTTCGGCAAAGTGGCGATGATCGTCGAGCTGAACGAAAGCCAGGCGTCGGCGATCGGGGCCGAAGAGCAAATGATGGTCGAAGCGACTTCCCATCAATCGTGGGAAGAGGCCTTTCAAGGGCTTGCGTTCGACAAAAACCGCTGCCCGCGGCCGGGCGAACAGATGCTGGCCCTGCTCCGAGCCGGTCATCACCTTGCGCATCTCGAGAGCGAAACCGAACTGCTGCATTCGATTTTGAATGACTCCGTCAACGTGCTGGACGCGCAACGCGGCGCAATCGTGCTGGCCGACGGCGACAACAAACTCCAGTTGCGGGCATTGGCCGGCGACTCTTCCGGCCGCTTCCACTTCAGCCACCGGCTTGCCCAACGCTGCTACCAAGGCGGCGAATCGATCCTCTGCGGCAGCGTGGACGAAGACCCGGATCTGAAGATGTCGCAAAGCATTGCCGATGGGGCGATGGCTTCGGTGATGTGCATCCTGTTACGTACCCCGCGAAAGCGCCTGGGCGTGCTGCACCTCGACCGCAATTTCTGGCAGAAGCCGTTCACCGAGGACGATCTGCACCTGGCCGACGCGCTCGCGGCCACCACGTCCATGGGCATCGAATGCTCGCAGTTGATGAAAAAACAACGCGATCTCTTCCTCAACACGATCACGGTGCTGGCACAGGCCGTTGAACTTCGCGACGAATACACCGGCGGTCATACGGCCCGCGTGACCAATTATTCGCTGTTGCTGTCTCAACAGCTGAATTTGCCCTTCAAGGATCAGGAGTTGCTTCGACTCGGCACGCCGCTGCACGACATCGGCAAGATCGGCATCGAAGATAAAATTCTGCGCAAGCCCGGCAAGCTCACGCCGGAAGAATACACGATCATGCAATCGCACACGGTCAAGGGCGACATCATCGTCTCGACCATTCCCGATCTGCACCCGGTGCGCCCGATCATTCGCAGCCATCACGAGCGCTGGGACGGCGGCGGCTATCCCGACAAGCTCGTCGGCGACCAGATTCCCTTGATGGCCCGCATCGTGGCCGTCGCCGACGCCTTCGACGCCATGACTTCGAACCGCCCCTATCATCCCGAAAAGAAGGGCAAGACGCCCGAGGAAGCATTCGCCGAGGTGGAAAAGCAAGCCACGCGCCAATTCGACCCGGCCTGCGCCGCCGCCTTCCTCGACATCCAGGAACAAGTCCTCGAATCGATGGCCACCCTCCACCAAACCTCGATCGTCCGCGCCATGAACGCGGGCTGATCGAGTTTGTTGACGGGTGGAACAAAAATGCAATCCGCAGATTGCGCAGATTTCTCAGAAATGCATTTGAATCAATCTGCGGATTGGATCTATTGGTCCTAACTCCCCGACAGCACCGGGCTGGTGTTGACCCAGACTGGGGCGAGGAAATCGGCCAGCGACAGCGAGCCGGTGAGCAGGGTCGATGTCAGTGGCAGGCGCGTGTGGGCGGCGCCCTTGGTTTGGTCCCAGGCCCGGAATTTGATTTCGGCCGAGCCGATGAAAGTTGGATTCGGGGCGAAGCGGATGAAATCGCTGTTCGCCAAGAGCAGCGCGGACGTCGCGGAAACCGTACCGATGCTCTGCCACGTCGTGCCGTCGGTCGAAAACTGCCATTGCCCGTTGGTGGTTCCGGTCAACCCGGAAACCACGATACCGAGCGGGTCGCCATCCGGGTCGATGATGCCGGCGGAGACGAGATCTTCGACCTTGACGCCCGCCGGAGATGCGGTCCCGACCGGTACCGACGGCAGATGGATCTTGCCCGCCGCGAAGCCATTTGGAGCATCATTGATTGAAGAAACGGTGAACGTGGAAGCGCGGGTTCCGGTGCTGAAAGCGGAACTGCCGCCGTTGATCGAGGCATCGCCACGCGTGCCGAACGCGCCGCTGGTCTGATCCCAGGCCCGGTAGGTCACGCTCGCCTGGCCGTGGAAATTCGCTCCCGGCAGAAATCGCAGCTTGTCGGTGGCTCGCAGGAGCAGCGCCGAGGCATCGCCGACGATGCCGACCGGCGACCATTTGCCGCCGCCGTTGGTGCTGAATTGCCAGATGCCATCGGCAACGTTGGTGAGCGCGGTCACGGCGATGCCCTGCGGCACTTTCGCGCCATCCGCATCGCTGAACGCGGTCCCGAGTAAGGTCGACACGGCGAAACCCGCGGGATTCTTCGAGTCTTCCGGGACCGGGGCCAGCGCCGGCGAGACGACGGTGTTCAAAACCGGAGCGGTGTTCACGGCGACGGTGGCCGCGCCGATCTCTTTCGAAAAGGCGGTCGAGGCAGCCGCGATCGCGTTCAGCGTCCCAATCGTGCCGACGGTTTCGTCCCACACCTTGTAGCGGATCGAGGCCACTCCGCGGAAGGTCGCAGTGGGCACGAAGCGGACTCGCGCGTCGCCGTTGAGCAAGCGGCCCGACGACGCGGAGACAGTGCCGACGGCGGTCCAGGTGGTCCCGGCATCAAGGCTGAATTGCCACGCGCCGGCGCCGGCGACCGTGGTGACGGCGATGCCGGTCGCGAGGTGGTCGGCGTCGTGGACGCGATTGCCCAGCAGGTCGGCGACCTTGGCCGTGCTCGACGTGCCGCCGGGAAGGAAGGAAGCCAAAGCCGGCGTCACGCTGATGTCGAGCACCGGCCGGTCGGCGACCGGGGTGATGTTCAGGTTCGCCGCGAGGCTCGCGTTGCTGAAGAACGCACCCGAGAAGAAGGCCGACACGTCGGCCAAGATGCCCGCCGCTCCGAACGTTTGATCCCACGCCTTGTAGGTGAAGGTCGCGGCGTTGCTTCCGTTGAAATCGGCATTCGGCACGAAGCGGATTTTGTCGGTACTGCGCAGAAGCAGCGCCGCAGTGTCCGAGAACGAACCGAAAGCGCGCCAATTCTTGCCGTCGGTGTTGTACTGCCATTTGCCATGCCCAAGATCGTCAGCGCCGGTGATAGCGACACCCTGTAATGCGCCGGTGTCATCGGTAAACTGGCCGGTCAGCAGCGTGCTGACGGCGAAGCCGTTGTTGGGCGATTGATCCTCGAACATGGCGAGAAGGGGGTTCGCACCGGTCAACACCGGTGCGCCGTTGATCTTGGTCGCGGCAACAGTCGAGCCGGTGCTGAAGGCGGTGGCGGTGGCGAGCGTGGAGTTCACGCGGTTGCCGTGCAGGCCGCTGGTCTGATCCCAGGCTTTGACCGTGAGTGTGGCCTGACCCGTAGCGCCGACGGCGGGCGTGAACCGAACCAAGTCGGTTGGCCCGAGCAGCAGTGCGGCCGTAGCGGAGACGACGCCGACATTTGTCCACGTCGCGCCGGCATCCAACGAGAATTGCCAGGCGCCCTTGCCGGCCGTGCCCATCACGGCGGCGCCGAGCACGTCGCCGTCGATATCCGTGGCCGACCGCACGAGAGACACAACCGTTTGCCCGGCCGGAACAGCGGGCGAGCGCGGCGTCGGAAACAACAGCGGGGCGGGCATGGTCGGCAGGATGGGCCGATCGTTGACCGGCGTCACTTGCTCTTGAGCGAAGCCGCCTGCCGCGCTGAACGGCGAAGCGATTTCGGCCACGGGCACCGCGGCCTGAGTGCCGGCCGTGCCGCGCGTGCGGTCCCAACCGCGGAAGACCAAGCCGGCGTTGCCCGTGAAGTTGGCGGCCGGAAGGAAGCGCACTTGGAAAGAATCGGGCAGCAACCAAGCAAGGTCTTCCGACGGCGCGGTCAGCGGCTTGAACGTTTTGCCATCGGCC
>JBGQCZ010000354.1:0-6066 GCA_041495645.1 Gemmataceae bacterium
GATCAATGGAAAATTCCGACGCAATGGGGCGGAAACCGGATCGTTTGTCGGCACTGAAATCAAAGAGGTGGACGGCACGTTGACCTTCACTCGGAAATTCGTGAAGAAGCCAAACGCCGAATGGCGCGACGATGCCGCGATTGTCGTGAAAAACGAAGGCGAGAATCTCAGCTATACGTGGAAGGCTGGAACGCAAGAAGGCAAGCGGGCTCTGGAAAAATACGTGGACGGGGAGAAGCCCGCGAATGACGAGCTTGGTCAGTTTAGGGGGAATTGGACCGCGGACATGGCGAACGGGTTCCGGTGTGTGGTACACATCACCATGAAGAACGAAAAGATCAGCGTGTCCGGGAATTTGTACAACAAAAAGGGTGAACTTAAGGGAAACTTTGTGGGCGTCGATACCGCGCTCAAGGACGACCATTTGACGTTTTCGCAGAAATTCATCCAGAAACCGGTAAGCAGTTGGAGCGACGGGAAGATCCACACGCTCGAAATAATAAGCGACAACGTCATGAAGTTTAGCTGGAAGGGGGGGGCGAATGGAACCGAAAACTTCGGCCGCATCATCAAGAAGTAGACTGCCAGCCACTTGCGAAGTCCGAAAACGGTGACAACGTCCGCAAGTCATTCTCGAAGCAATGGTCGCTGCCGAAATTCGCACATCGGCCGATCGCCGTGAACGCGGCTATTCCCGCGTGTCGTGCCGATGCAAGCATGCCGGCGGCCGGGGTCGTCACGTCATGAACCGCGAGCATTGCTCGTGGCGATCATCCAAGTCCGGCGAACAAGAGTCAGCCGATCGAACGACTGCGGTAAGCTTCGCGTTTTGACGCCGCCTTCCTATTCCAAAACTGATCACGACGATTCGAGCATCACGGCTTAGGCTGTTGGCCCGCAACTGGCAAGACGATGGCGGGACCGGCGGGCGGAGCCGTCAGTCGTCGGGCTTGCAAGTCGCGGCTCTGTGTTTCGCGGATTTGCACGCGTTGCAGGGCGGCTTCGTACTTTTCGTTGAGATGCGTGGCCATGGCGGCCTGGTAGTAGCGGGCGGCCAATTCGAGGTCGCCGCGAGCTTCCTCCAGCACGCCAATGTTGTAACAAGCGGCATGGTCGGCCGGGTTGTCGTGCAGCACCTTTTCAAACGCGATGTGGGCCTGGTTCATTCGGCCCTGACGGGCGTGATCGATGCCCTCTTGCAGGTCCGATGTCGTCACCAACTCCATTCGCATCATTTCCGGCGGGGCGGCCATCCCCGAAACCAATTCGCGGACGCATTTATCCAACGCGTGGCCGAGCACCATCTCCTCGCGCGGCAGCATCGCCTCCTTTTCTGCCCGCGCCACTTCGACCTGATAGGGTTCGCTGCTCATGAGCACTGCGTTATTGCGAAGGTCGATCACGCGACAGGCGATTTGCACCTGGGCAGTGCGCTCCATCGCCGGTGGTACTCGACCCCAGACGCGACCCACCTTGTTGAAGGTCCACTCGCCCACGTTGATGACCATATCCACCGGCACCATGACCAGGCCGACCGCGGCGCCCACCAAACCGTATCCATCGCGCGGGACCAGGTGAAAGCGTGGATCGATGTCCTCGCACTTGTAGTTGATCACTTCACCGATGAGGATGGCGTCGGCGCCCTGTTCCTGGGCCCCCTTGAGGATGACTTCCTTGAGCGTCAGCGACGCCCCGGAGACATCCAACTCCATTTCCGTCTTTTTGTCTTGCGGCCGCGGCCCCATCCCGCCAATGAACTGCCCGCCCAGCATCGACAGCAGGTTTCCGCCCGTGTTGGATTGGCCGCCGGCGAACATCGACAGCAACCCGCTGCCGCCGCCGATGCCGGCAAGGCCCGATCCGCCCTGACCGCCGTTTCTCGACGAATTCCCATTCCGTCCGGTCGTTCCGCGGCCGGCCTGCTGGCCGTTTCGCTGCTCGGCCCGTGTTTCGGGTCGCGTCTGAAGTGCCTTGGCGACCTCACCGCTATCGCGCAGCTCCAGCACTTCGAAGCGATGCGCGTTGTGCAATTGGTGAATGAGACTGCTGGTGGCCCGCGTGCTGACGTCTTCGGGCCCGGCGAGCGGCACGATGAGCAGTTTGCGGACGCCCGCCAACTCGGCCTCGGCGGGCCGGCGCATTTCAATGGCCGTCACGGGCAGTTCCTGGGCGCGCCGTCGCTTCACAATCGCTTTCGGCGCCGATGTAGCGGGGCTGGAAGGCGCTCCATCCAGCCCCATCGTTCCCGGTTGCGTCGGCAGCCGGTTCCCAAACAGGCAGCCACACATCATAAGCAGGCTGAACGCAAAACAACCCAGCCGAATCTGCTGGCCCATGACGGTTTCCTACCCGGATTTCTGCTGACCGCGTACGCAGCCATCGCTTATTTCGAGATGGAATGGCTAAGTTGCGGTCTGGATCTTGCCCCCCATAACGAGAAGGGCGAAATACTGCAACGGGAGAAATCAACTGCGGGAAATCGGCCGATCAATGTGAACGCGGCTATTCCCGCGTGTGGCGCCGATGCGGGCATGCCGACGGCCGGCGGCGTCACGTCATGAACCGCGAGCATTGCTCGCGACGATCATCCAAGCCGGGAGATCAGAAACCAGCCGATCGAACGACTCCGGTTGGGGGCATTGCGTTTTGACGCCGGCAGGGCCCGGGAGTAATGCGGATGGATCGTCACCGGCGTTTGATGCATCTCTTCAGCCTCGCTGCCAGGAAAAAGCCAACGCGCTTACAAACGAGATTCATGTCGCACGTTGGTTCCCGAGCCGTGATGATGACGCGGCGATAACGCGTCAGCGGCGGCTGGCCTTGATCGGTCGCGGCAACGAGGACGTGAATCTCTTTGCCCGCGGCATCAGTCGGAATGTAGATCGTCGCCGCGGCACTCGCGGCGTCATCGATCCGAACCGGCCGAGGATACGTGCCGGCTTCGACATACACAAACCAATCGAAACTCAATTGATCGCCATCCGGGTCGCTGGAGCCGGCAGCGCTGAGCAATAATCGAACGCCGGCGGAGGGTGACAACCGGATCACGTCGTTGCCATCGCTGCCATCGACGACCACACGCGGTGGATGATTCGCATTCGGGCCCGGGCGGACGCACCAATCGAGGCGGGCGCGAAAGTCGTTTTGCAAGGGCACGGCCCAGCGCTTGACGATGTTGTCGCGATGCGTGGCGCCGTGCCACGTATCGGCCTGGTCCGTCCAGTAACACGGCCGGCCCCCGAATTCCGGGTTGAGACCGAAACGCCCCGCCCAACTTCCCCAGCCCGGCTGTTCCGGATCGCCCAAGCCGGTTGGTACGAGATGCAGGAAGGTCATGGAATCGCCTTCCTTTTGCGGATGCGTCGTGTTGGTCGGGTAGAGAGCGCCCAACGGACCATGACCGGTCAATACGTCGCGTTTCAAATCGAAGCCGCCCGCCGTCGCTGTCAGCGCCGAAAACCGGTGATACCAGCGCTTGCCCTCCAGCGCCGGACGAAAGGTATCAAGCAGTAGGGGGAACGGCGGTTCGAGCCGAGTCGTGTGTTCGCCGAAAATGTTCCCGTGGCAGATCACGCGCAGCTTGCTTTTGAACTTCGCATAATCGTCCGGACCGCGTTCCTTGAGCACGCGATCGAGCGCCCGCTTGAGGTTATTGACGGCCCCGCCCTTGTCGGTGCCCCAGTCCGCGTACCAGACCGGCCGCGGATCATCTCGATCGACCGCCGCGATGATGAGCTTCACCGCGTCGTCCGTGTCGTCGTAGCCCGCAACCGTCAGGGCGAGCAACGCCTCGGGCTTCGGATAGCGCGGGTCGTGCTGGCAGAGGTTTGGGTAGCATTCACCGTAGGCACTCACCAACCGGCGCACCACTCCCAGCCCGGTCGACTCGGGGTTCTTGTTCTCCCCGCGGCGCGTGAGTTGCCGATTGGCGATGACCCCTTCGACGTCCCATTCGTTGACATAAAGAAGAAACCGAACCAACGACTGTTCATCGTCCGGGTCGCCGCCCGCGTCGGTCTCAATGATGACCCGCAGCCGCGCGTCCTGCGGAGGCCCGGCGAATAAACACGCGCCGAGCCCGCACCACAGACCTGCCAAGCCGAACCAGCGGCCAACGCGGTTGATCGATTTCATCGACGTGCCTTTTCATCGGCGCAGCGCACCGCCACGCCCCAATCGGCGAGCCACCAGTGTTTACCTTCGGTCCAGATCACGGCTTGAGTGCGGCTCACTGATGAGTCGCTGAGGCAGAGTGCTGATGATTGCAATCGACCGATGTGAATGGCCTCCTGAAACGACCAGATTCTTCCGCTCTCGATTCCATCGACACACCGAATTCGGATATACGGTGGTGTGATCATTGGTTCTTGTTTCGCCGACTCGCCACAAGAACTTGGCGCAGATTTGTTGCGTGCCTGTTGCCGCCCGTTCGCATGCGCTGTGCCCTGCGCCGGGACAAGTCCTTGTGACTTGAGCGGTTGCACGAGATTGCGCTGATCAGCGTCAAGATTGACTTGCAACTCCACGGTCGGGTCGGATTGAGCGGCCTGTTGGCCAACATTTGCTCCGTGGAAGAAATAGCTCCACAACCAACCGAGTCCGAAGAACAAACGAAAACGAAACGAGAAATCAACGCCGATCCGAGGCTCATTGTTACAAATCGGCGCCTCGCCGTTGAGGAGATCCAACATGTCCGTGTAAGCGGCTTGGAGTTCGTCGTAAGAAAAGACCTGTGTGTCCCTTGCCGCAGGCATCGCACCGACCTCCTTGAATACCGACGTGCCGAGCTTACCGTCATCGTCGCTCAACAAGGCGTGTCACCAAACTGAAATGCACGAGCGCCCCTTCGACTCGGAGTGCGGAAGCCGTCTTGTCGTTGAATTCGGCCCGGTATTCCTGTCCCTCGCCAATGGTCGTGTTTTGTTCCCAATGCGCCAGCCTCGTCTCGCTTAGTAGCGTCTCTACGTCGGCAATTTCGAGCGCGCTTGTCGATTGCCCCGCCATTTTCTCTTCGATAATCAAGCCGGAAAGGAGCCGATCCCAAACCTTCTGGCAAGTGGAGGGCTTATCGAGAAGATCGACGCAGACGATTTGTGGTCCAATGGCCACAGCCAGACCGCCACTGCCTTCCACGTACGGCAGCCCTCGGCGGGCCTCGGATAGTTGTTCCTCGAATGCCACGAAAGTGTCTTCCATTGACGAAGTGGGAGAATACACGCCGAGCGTCTCCTGTTGTGACTTCACGTCGTTCCAAACGCTGCCCTGGTCGGAATCATGCCTACCGTACTTTCGCAGCGATTGGTAAACCGAATTCTTCAGTGTGTAGCGCATGTGCGACCCGACCATAGTCAAACTTGGAGAAGAATGTTCGCAATTCTGCTCCCACCGATTCTGTTCGACGCACGAGACGGGAATGACGATACTTGATCGGGCTGGGATCAGAACCGAAGTGTTCAAAATTCGGTTCTGTTTGCTTCCACGCAGTTCCTCCCCTTCAAGGAAAAGAACTTGCAGATCGCCCCGATTTTCCACCCGCAACTCGGGCACGTTGCCGTCTTTGGACACTTCGCCTACGGTTACCACACCCATCTTCACGGCCTCATCTGCAAGCAGGTACTTGACAGAAGAATTGTTTTCCGTGAAGAGTGGGAAAACTGCCAATGACTTGTACTGGGTCGGCTTCCCCACTCGAACCGGCCCCAGGTCGAGTGCAGTCTCGCCGGTGGTTTCTGTCCGATGCGAGCTGCTATCAGCTTTGTGCGTCTGCGGCTTTCCCTCGCAGGGAAGCATTGTCGTGCCGGGGCCAGTCAACGACTCGATGAAGAAAGCGACTTTGCCGAACTGAACGACGTCGGATTCACGAAGTGGACCAACCACCCGCTGTTTTTCAACTTGCACACCGTTCTTGAAAGTGCCGTTTGTGCTTCCCCGGTCAGCAAGCCACCAGTCGTTGCCATCGTTCCAGATCACGGCATGAGTGCGGCTCACTGATGAGGCTTCGAGGCGAAAATTTGACGGCAAAAGCCGACCGACGTGAATGGCCTCCTGAAACGACCAGATTCTTCC
>JBGQCZ010000355.1:0-6062 GCA_041495645.1 Gemmataceae bacterium
CACTTTGATCTTGTCCTTGCGATCCTTGAGGGCTTTGCGCAACGGGGCGACGATTTTGGCGTCGTAGTCCTTGCGGCTAATGTCCTCGATCTTTGGCAGATCGAGAGCGATCACGTTCTCCTTCGGCACGCCGCGCTTCAAGCTGTAATGCTCGGCCACCTCGCCGGACTCCGGCATGTTGCGGTTGACGAGCAACACGACCTCGGCAGGCTCGATCGCGGCGGCGGATGAGGTGAAAATCAGCATGAGGAGACATTTGAGCTGAAGTTTGTGCATGGTGAATCGCCGATTGAAAGAGGCAGGCCCTGATTTATGTCGCGTTAGAGGATTAATCTCAAAGAGAATTCGTTAGGCGCGCGGATGAGCGTGTCGTATGATTTCATCTTGGGTTTTCAATCGAAGCGCTCTGGACGGATTCGAGCCATCCCGTTACAAGGGGCCCTGCGGAACTTGGACGACCCTCGGCCAGTGAGTAACCAGAACCTCTGATGCCAAGCGTGACCGAAACCGAACCCCCCTCTTCGGGGTGTAGCAGCCTCCAGCAGACCCTTCGCACTTTCAGCCAGCGACTGATCGCTGCCCAGCGATCGATCCGCCCACTCGAAGCAATCCAGTGGGACGAGCAAGTCGAGCGACAGTTCCTCGCGAGCGGCGGACGCGAACTGCCGAGAGTCACTCGCGACGACTACCGGCCCTTGCCCTTCGATCCCGACAAGAAACAAATGGAATTCCAGGACCTCGAGCGCGACGTGTTGCGCACACTCGGCGAGCGCGACGGCGCGGGCCGAATTCTCGTCCGCATGTGCCGCGAATACACGGGTTTGGTCCGGCTTCTCGCCTATCGCGGGACGCGGACATTTAGCACGATTTCGAACCGGCTTTTTGGCACGGCCTTGAACGGCGCCGGCGATGCTCTCTTGCAGACGCTCGATCAAGTAAGCCACACCTATCCCGCCAGTTGCGAATCGGAAGACCCCATTTACACAGCCGAAGACACGCGGCGCGAGTTGGAAAATCGCCTCAGTGGTTGCTTCGCACCCGAACCGGTTCGCTTCAAAATCGTGGACGGCATCCCCGCGGACGCGTCCGCCGGCACGCATTATTTGAAACTTCGTCGCGACGCCCGCTACAGCGACGCCGACATGCGCATGCTCGAAGTCCACGAAGGCTGGGTCCACTTGGGAACCAGCTTCAATGCCCGCTCTCAAAACGCTTGCGCATTTCTCAGCAAGGGCCCGCCGACTTCAACGCGCACGCAAGAAGGCCTGGCGGTGCTGAGTGAACTCAAGAGCGGGGCGGCGACGCATCGTCGCGTCAACAGCTTGCGACAACGGGTCTTGGGCATACGCCAGGCCGAGGAGGGCGCGGACTTCCGCGACGTCTATCGCTTCCTGCACGAAAGTGAGCCCGACGACCGCGAATGCTACCTGCAGACTTCGCGCATGTTCCGCGGCAGCCTGCCGAGCGGCGCCGGGCCATTCACCAAAGACCTAAGTTACGCGCAGGGCCTCACGGCCGTTTCCGGATTGGCCGAATTAGACCCACGTTTTCATTTGTTGTTTTGCGGCAAGACGGCCGTTGAAGACCTGGACACGCTCGAAGAACTAAGTGAAACCGGCCTCCTCGAATCAGCGCGTTTCATCCCGCCGCCATTCGTCCATGAACATTCTTATCCGCAGATTACGCAGATTTCACAGATTTGAATACTCAAACAAAAACCTGTGTAATCTGCGTAATCTGCGGATCAAACTCTTAGACCCGCCGGAGCCGCTCGCCATGCGAAACTGTCTCATCGGCGTCCTAGCATTCGCTTTTCTGCCCGCTATTCAAGCCGAACCACCCAAGCCCAAACTCGCCGTGTTGATCGTCTTCGACCAGATGCGCGGCGATTACCTGGAGCGCTGGCGCGAACTGTTCGTCGCCGACGGGTTCCGCCGCTTGCAGACCGAGGGCGCCTGGTTCAGCAATTGCCATTATCCGTACGCCATGACCGCCACTGGGCCGGGCCACGCTTCGATACTCTCCGGCTGCTCGGGCGACCGCCACGGCATCATCGCCAACAATTGGTACGATCGCAAAGAAGCCGGCCCGGTCTACTGCGCCGGCTCGCCGCGTTTTGAACGAATCCCACCGTTGCCGAAAGTCGTCATCGAGCCCGAACCGGCCAAGACCGAAGACAAGAAAGACAGCGAAAAAGACGCCGAGGAAGAAAAGAAACCCAAGGGCGTTGGAACGCCGGCGCGGATGCTGGCCCCGACACTCGGCGATGTGGTCAAGGAAGCCACGCACGGCAAGGGCAAGGTCTTTGGCCTGTCGCTCAAGGATCGCTCGGCGCTCTTGCCGGCGGGCAAACACCCCGACGGTTGCTATTGGTTCGACAAAGGCCAGTTTTGCACTTCAACGTATTACGGCGATCGCCTGCATCCCTGGATCGCGAAGTTCAACCAGGAGCGATCGTTCGATCGTTGGTACGGCGAGCGCTGGAAGCGGCTTCGCCAGGACCTGGACTACGAGCGCTACAGCGGACTGGATCAGATGCCCGGCGAGGGCAAGGGCGCGAACCAAGGCGTCACTTTTCCACATCCGATGGGAACCGCGAAGAAAATCGGCTCGGAGTATTACGCGGCCCTGGCCAACTCGCCGTTTGGCAACGAGGTATTGTTGGAGCTGGCTTGCCGGGCCATTGAAGCGGAGAAGCTTGGCCAACGCGATACGACCGACCTGCTCACCATCAGTTTTTCCAGCAACGATTTGATCGGCCACTGTTGGGGGCCCGACTCGCAGGAAGTGCTCGATGTGACTTTGCGCTCCGACCTGATCGTCCGCGACTTGCTCAAGTTCCTCGATACGAAGGTCGGCAAGGGCAACTACGTGCTGGCGCTGACCGCGGATCACGGTGTGTGTGCATTGCCGGAGGTATCTCGCCTCAATGGGCGCGAAGCCCAACGCATCGTCCCGCTGAACATGCTGACCGAAGCCGAGTCGCATCTGCGCGACGTTTTTGGCAAGCCCACCGAGCCAAAAACTCGCTGGATCGAATTCGCCAACGATGCGGGCATTTACCTGAACCGCCGCTTGATCGCGGCCGCCAAACTCGAACTCGACGACGTCGCGAAAGAACTCGCCAAATGGCTGGCCGCGCGGCCGCAGATACACGCGGCCTACACCCAGCGCGAACTGGCGACGCCGGCCGAGGACGAAATCGGCAAGCGCGTCCGCAAGTCATTTCAGGCGGATCGCAATGGAGACGTGCTGGTAGTCCCGAAACTCTACCACATGCTCACGAGCGTGAAGACCGGCACGACCCACGGCACCCCGCATCCTTACGACACTCACGTGCCGCTCATCGCCTTCGGACCGGACATCAAGGGCGGCAAGCGCACCGACGCGGTCACGCCGCAGGCAATTGCAGCGATCTTGGCCCGAGCCATCGGCATGGCCCCGCCCACCAAGGCGGAAGCACCGGTGCCGAGCGGTCTATTCGTGGAGTAATTGAGAGAGAAATGCCGTGGGCGGGACTTGAACCCGCACTCCCTTTCGGGAACACGCCCCTCAAACGTGTGTGTCTGCCATTCCACCACCACGGCGCGGCCTTGCAATTCTATCGACAAATACGCGGACAATAATGTCCGCGACAGGGTTCACCATAGGAACAAGATAGGTCCGGGTTCAAGTCCCGTTGGCGGCGATTTTCACGCCTCTACCGTCTCCGGCTCGCGGGTTTGCCGTGCCTCGGCGTGGGCCAATTCCAACTGCCGCCAGAACTCCTCGACATGCGCCCGGCTGGCTTCCGGAAGCGAACCGCGGGCATACGCCAAGCGGGCGTAAAGCGTGGCGAGTCGCGGGGCGTCCTTTTCCAAAGACTCGTAATCCTTGGCCAGCCGGCCGGCGAATTCGTGCGGGGTCTCCTGCGGATCGCGGCCCTTGTCGTGCTCCCAAGCCCAGGCTTCGAGCGCCGCGAAACTGTACTTCACCAACTCGCCCGGCGATCGGCTGCGTCCCACATTCGAGTCGAACGGGTTCTGGAACGAGGAAAACGGCCGCGGCGGCGGGGACACTTCGGCAAAGTCCTCGACCACGTCCGGCTCGCGCTCGACCACCGTGCCGCCAAAAAGCCGGGCCCAAAAGTTGTTCAAGAAATCGAGTAACTGTCGCGCCCAGGTCGCGAAGTTCGCCAGGAACTTCAACCCGTGCCGAAAGATGAAATAGCCCACGACGAGCGCCATAATCGCGAAAACGACCCATTTGATAACCGTCCCAACTTTGCCGAGACTGCCCGAAAAAGCGCCCTTTGAAGACGAACTGCGCGATCCCGAACTTCGAGAGGTCTTGCCGCCTTTTGACTGGTCGGTCTTGGCATTACTCCCGCTGCTCTGTTTCGGGTCCTTCCCGCCTTGTTCGTTCTTGTTGCCCTCGTTCTTGTTCTTGTCGCCGGGTTGGCCCTTTTGGCCGTCGTTCTTATCGCCGCCTTTTTGATTGCCGGATTTGTCGCTCTTCCCGCTGTCGCCCCCCTGCCCTTTGTTCTCGCCGCTGCCCTTGTTCGACCCGTCCTGGCCCTTGCCCTTGCCGCCCTCGTCGCTCTTGCCCTCGGTCGAATTGTTGGACTGCGCGTCCTTCGACGATTGCTCGCCGGCAGCGCCGTCGCCTTTGCCCTTACCGTCGGAATTCACCGCATTGTTCGACGCGTCGCGTTCCTTCGACCCAAACGTGTTAGACACGTCGATGAGCGCCGTTTCCGAATTCGGCCGCGGCAGAATCGCACCCACCACGAGAAATCCCAGGATCAGCGCCGAGCCGATGCCGAGCCAAATTCCCGCCATGCTCGCCGGGATTTCCAGTTTCTTCTGTTTCAAATAGCGGCGCAGGCCGAGAAAACTCGTGGTCATCATCAAGCCGAGACCGCTGCCGACATAAATCGCCATGAGCCAGAACGTGAAGAATCGGCTCGACTCTTCTTCGGTCGGGATCAGCGCTTGGCCAAGCCCGAAGATCGGCAGCGCGGCCAAGGAGAAATAGACAACCCATACGCCAGGCGTGTGCGGCTTTTGCTGTTGGGCCTTTCGATACCGCAGATAGTTTTGAATCCAGCCGATTGGCCCGGTTTCGAGCGTTCTTGATTCCTCCTTTTCCCCAGCCGCAGGTTCCGGTTCGCGCCATTCCTCGGGCCGCTCGAGATTGTCCAAGCCAGCGGCTTCGAGCACACTGCGGTCGGAGGCGTCACGTTTGTCGTCGATATAAGTGCAGTCCCAGGTGAGCCTGCGAGCGCACCACCAAACCAGGACGAGCAAGCCGATATTCACGACCGGGCCGAGCTGTTCGAGCCAACCGGGCGGGAATTCGACGAAGCGCATCATTCCGAGGAACGCGGCAAATCCAAGCAGCAAGCCATAAAGCGCCGCTCTCCCGTCGCCGAACTCGATCGAAATGCGGGCAACGAGAACGGATCCGAAAACGAAGAAGCCAAACGTCCAGCGCAAGCGGCTGGCGTACTCGCCGCCGTAAACGACTTCGATGATGAAAAAAATCAAACTGCCGACCAGGGCCATGATGAGCGCCGGGCTGATCGCCACGGCAATCATGTCGGCAAGGCCGGGAACTTCACGCTTCGACGCCATTGACGCATGTCTCGCAAAGACTTAGATCATTGTCCTCTGAGCCCATGCCATCCGTCAAGGCAATTGATAGGGACAGGAGTGTCCGCGTGCCAAAGTGCCGACGCACGTCGGAATCCGCACGCGTTGGGATCCGGGAAAAATGTACTTCCTGGACAATTTCGGACAATTGGGAGCCACCAGCGAAAATCTACCCGGAACCGCCCCAAACAGGATTTTTTTTCAGGAGTGCCAAAAGATGACATATCGTGCCATTGGTCGAACCGCTTGCAGGGCCTGAATCACGCCATTCGGCGCGCACAGCCGCCGGAGTTATCAATAGCCCCGCGGCGGCACACTTGCCGCGGAAAACCCTTGAGGCATCTCACCGTGGCAGGGAACCACTTGGACTCTTTTGGACTTTTCTTGGTTCCCGTGGATTCCGGATTCTCGACCTAACTCGTTGGCTGC
>JBGQCZ010000356.1:0-6062 GCA_041495645.1 Gemmataceae bacterium
GGGTTCCATCCGCGAAACCACAGAAAACCCGATTGCCTTCCGCTGATAGCGCGATGGCCATTGGCGTGTGTTCCAGCTCACGCGTTTGCATCAATTCGCCTTGGGCATTGAAACCGTAGAGTTCGTGGCCAGCGCCGGCGGCGACGCCTTTTTCGCCGCCAAAGGAGAGCGCGATCAGACCGCAAGGTTTGGGCAAACTCGTGGACGCGCGATAGCCACCTGAGTTGTAACGGCGCACGCCGATGGAAAAGCAAGCCAGCAGCAGCGGGTCGCCGCTGCCGGCGACGGCGAGTGAGCCGATGTTGGAAACCGGGCGGTCGGTCCAGAGCCAGTTGCCGGTGCTCAGATCCAGGCAGCCGGCCCAGCCGAGGTCGGCGGCGGCAGCCAAGTAGGGTTGCATCGGCACGAAAGCAAGATGGTGAACCGGCCGCGGAGTTTGAAATTGGCCAAGCGCGCGGCCGTTGCGATCGAGCAAATGCAGTCCGCCGTCGCGATCCGATACAGCAAGGTATTCCCCGAACGGATCGGCGGCAACGGCGACTGCTGGAGCGGGAATCGAGCGTTCGCGCCGCGTGGTAAGGTCAGGCGCCAGCCACCACACCTGGCCCCCGGCGCCAACCGCGGCGATCGTCGAGCCGTCGTCCGAGAGGCAAGCGCACGCGAGGTTCTGAAGGCGGGCTGAGGCTTGCATGCCTCCGCGGGAATCAATCAGCGATAGGATCTGGCCTTCGTCGCGAGCGAGGAGCAATTCGCCCTCGCGCGCGAAGTGAAGGCCGCGAACGGCATAACCCAGGGAACGCGACCAAAGCGGTTCGAGCACGGCATTTACTGGCGCATGACCAATTCGCGGGCGTATTGGACGCCGACTTCGCGAATGCGCATGCTTTCGAGAAGATGCGGCGTGACGCCCACGCCGTTGTAGGGCTGGCCGAGCGGCGTGAAAAACCGGGCCAGCGTGATGCGCACGCCGCCGGCATCGGTTAATTGCAACACGGTTTGAATCGTTCCCTTGCCGTACGTGGGCAGACCGATGAGGTAGGCTCGGCGGTTTTCTTTCAGCGCGCCTGCGAGTACTTCCGCGGCGCTCGCCGTCTCTCCGTCCACCAACACGACCAGCGGCATGTCCAGTGCCGCCATGCCGCTGTGCGATTCGAACGTGCGGCTGGCTTGGCCCTGCGTCGAGACGATAATGCCGTCGGGCAAAAACCGCTCGGCCACCGCCACCGATACATTGAACAATCCGCCTGGATTGCCGCGCAAATCGAGCACCAGTGCTTTCAAGCCCATGCCCATGCCGCGCATCTTGGCGAGCGTCTCGTCAATCTCCGTGAGCGTGGACTTGGTGAAGCTGGCCAACCGAAGATAACCGATGCCATCGGGCAGGATGTCCCAATCCGACACGCTCGGCACGATCTCAGGCAGCTTGACGGTTCGGGCGGTGGTCTCGCCGCGTGACGTCACTTCGACTTCGGTCAGCGGGCCGACTTCGTCTTTGTCGGCCTTGCGGTTTGTGGGCAGCACCACGCGATCGCCGGCCTTGAAGCCCATCTGAGCGGCCCAACTGTCGGGCATCACGTTTTCCACGAATAGCTGATTGTCAGTGTTTGCGGTTACCCGAACGCCAAGCGCGATCAATTGGCCGACGTGCGTCGTGTATTCTTCACCCGGAGGCAGGAAGCCGGTGCGTTCGTCAAGCGCGTTGCACGCGCCGCAGACAAACTCCATCACCACGAGGCCGGGTTTCACTCCGAGCGCGCTCTGTGCCGACAAGGCGATTTCCTTCACCGCTTTGCGCGCGTCCACCGCCTGGCGCATCGGCTCGTTTCGCCATTGTTCCTTGATCTTGGACGAGAAGTCGATAATCGCGTCTTCGTCGACATGGCTTAGATACATTTGGCGAAAAACGGGATCCGCTAGCGCGAAACCGAGCTCGTCGAGACCGTGGCGGAACAACGCCGACAACTCAATTTTTTCCTTGTCGACGTAGTTCGATTGGAGCTTGCCGATCGCTCCGAAGTATGCCGTCAGCGATTTGGACAGCGGCAATTCCTGAACGCGCTTGCGGTAAACGGAGTCGTTGTGACGCTCCGTCAGCCGTACGTGGCGCAAGCATAGCAGGTATTTTTGGCGGATTTCGTTGGAAGCTTGCTTGTCGCGAGACAGGACTTGCCAATAGACTTCGCCCGCGCCGCGCCAGTCGCCTTTCTTTTCGAGGTCGGAGGCCTCGCGAAGCAGCTTGTCGGCGAAACCGCCATTGGTGGCCCATGCACTTACCGGAACGAGCAGTAACACCGCCCACACGAGCGATCGAACCGGATTCACGCGACTCGCCATTACGAACACCTCTCGAACGAAGCCTCATGGAGTAGGTCGGGAGAGGAAACCTGGCAGTTAACCGACTATAGCCAAACGGGGGGCTCTATGTCAAACAATTGTTACACGTCCGACACAATCCTTCGAATTCTATCGGTCCGGTTCGATGCCGAGTTCAACGGCCGCGGCCCAGAGGTCGCCGGAAGACGGCGGTTTTGGTTTTGAGGCGGCGGCTGGCGGTGGTTCGGGCGGAGCGATCGCGGCGGGCGGCGGAACCGGGGCCGATCCATTCGGCACGGGCGCGGGACCATTCGGCGCCTGGAGCGGCGGCCCATCGCCCGCGATTCGACGGCGGCTGCCGCCGCTGCTGCCGCGCCGGCGCTTTCGCACCGGCTTCATGCCGCCATTATCGATCGGCCGGGCCGTAGTGTCTCCCGTGGGGCGGGCCGTCACTTCCGAGCCAAACCGCGTCACCACATACGTTCGGCTGCGCTTGTCGGTGTCCAATTCGACGACTCCCTGAGCCGCCGCATCCTCCAGAAGTTCGCTGAACGAGCGGTAGCCGTGATAGCTTTCGTTAAACGAAGGCTTCTTGCGCTTGATCGTGTCCTTGATCATCGACGACCAGAGTACTTCCTTGTTCTCACGCCGCAGTGCCAGCAACGATTCGAGCAGCAGTTCGAACGCTTTGCGCTTGATCTCGGGCAATTGTGGATTCAGCTGCGGAATACCGGCGTCAACGCGGCCGAGGTCCTCGTAATAGATGAACTCGTCGCAATTGTCGCGCAGCAGCGCCGACGTGGATTCCTGCATTCCCAGGCCGATGACGTGCTTGCCGAGTTCCTTGAGCTTGGACACGAGCGGGGAAAAATCGCTGTCGCCGGAAACGATGACAAACGTGTCGATGTGGTCCTTGGAATAAGCCAGGTCCATGGCGTCCACACACAGGCGGATGTCGGCGGAGTTCTTGCCGGTCATGGCGCGGCGGGGGATTTCAATAAGTTCGATCGCGGCTTCGTGCAGCGGGGCGGTGTATTGACCGAAGCGGCTCCAGTCGCAATAGGCTTTCTTGACGACGATTTTGCCCTTTTCGACGAGTCGCTCGAGCACGCGTTCGATGTCGAAGCGGTCGCGGCGGTTTTGAAAGCCGAGGGCGAGGTTCTCGAAGTCGATGAAGATGGCCAGCGAGCGGGCGCCGGCCGTCAAGGAGGGGTTTTGACCATTGTCCATTATTTCAATTTCTCAAGCAGTTTCTTGGCCTCGTCGGCG
Source organism: Gemmataceae bacterium (assembly GCA_041495645.1). Lineage (GTDB taxonomy): Bacteria > Planctomycetota > Planctomycetia > Gemmatales > Gemmataceae > JBGQCZ01. Next base: position 3,583 of record JBGQCZ010000356.1, read on the forward strand.
GCCTTGGTGCCGGGGTATTTTTCAATTACGTCCAAGTAGACTTCCTTGATCTTATCGGGTTTGCCTTCGTACAAGCCGGCGGCGTTCAGCGAAGCTCGCGCGGACCTTTCCTTGTCCGGCCCTGCGGGGACGGCGCTTCCGCTGGTCGGAGTCGTGGGCTTCTCGGGCTTGGGGTTGTCGGCGGCCACGGTTGGTCCGGCCGGAGTCGAGAGCGTGATCTTGTGACCCTTCAACACATTGCGAACTTCGCTGACATCAACGAAATAACTGACGGTCCGAACGTCATCGCCGCCGATCAGCATGCCTTGCGTCACACCCACCAACTCGGCCTTTTCGTTCATCAACGGACCGCCGCTATCGCCCTTGTTGGTCGCCGAACTCGATTCGATGATCTTGGCGTCGATGACGAAAGCATCCGGATCGTTGGCTTTCGACTGGGCCTTCATCTTTTTCTGGTAGACCGCTTTCACGCTGCCGTCGGTATAGGCGAACAAAGCGCCGCTGACGCCCGGACTTCCGATCGAATGAACCCGATCACCCGGAGCAGGGCTATCCTTGGCCATTCGCAGCGCCGGCGTTCCCTTGGGCACCGACGACAGTCTGATCAATGCAAGATCTTTCGATGATTCCGTGAACATGACTTTGCCGGGAATGCCTGCCTGCTGGATGTTGTATTTTTCCCGCTCGGGGATCAGGTTGCCTTTCGCATCGAATGCCGGGAAAAAGACGGTAACTTCGACCTTGTCACGAACGACGTGATAGTTGGTAAGGACATAGCCATTCTTGGCATCGATCAGCGTACCGCTTCCGGAACGGAAGCTCGTGCCAGACGTCGGTTGGACGATCCAGACCGTGGATTTCAGGCCCTTCTTGAAGACGCTTTCTTCGGCCGTGACTGCCGAGCCGCCGATCAATGCGATCGAGAGAAGGTGTAAAATCGCGAGTCGACGGCTCATGCTTCGCTCCTGGCCCGGTCTTGAATCGCCCGAATTGCCACGCGGCGAACGATATTTCGACGCATCCATCACTGGGGCCGTTCCCTTTCCACCTAACTATACACCGGATAGGGTGTTGGTGAAAGCGGATAGTCGGTGCAAAATCGAAGTGGACTTCCTTGCGGTTCCGGTAATCGGACTACCTGGTGGCTAGATCGTACTCTTCAAGAATGCCTTGAAACTCGGGGTAGCGCTGCGATAAATCGTCGAGCAGATCCCGGAAGGAGCACTCGTCTGGCCGGGGTTGCTGCATCAGCAACATGGGCATCAATTCCGCGCTGTCGAGTACGGCGGCGATCTTCTGGTGGTCCGCTTGTCGGTCGGCGAGCCAACGGGCCTGAACCAGAATGCGGTGAATTGCCTTGAGGCCAGCGCGCCAGTCGGTTCCTGAACCGCTGGCTGAGCTCGCGACGATTGGTTTTGACATCTTCGTGCCCTCCGTTTCCCGTGGGCTTATCATCGGATCACTTTGATATCTTCAATTCGGACGCCCCAATTTCCAGGGTACACTTCAATCGCGGGCAACTGATGTTGCTGGCCCGCCGCGACGACAGCTTCCAACCGCTCAAACCGCCAACGTTGGATTGAGGACACCGTCAAGTCCAATTCGTCCTTCGGTGATCTCAATTGGTCGATACTCAAGACGTCCGAACCGATCTGCCTCCCCGACGAAAGATCGAAAATCTCGGCCGGAATCTGAGTTAATCCGGCCAATTGGAAAGCCTTCGCTCTGCGAACACCGTTTCTGATGGAGAATAAACTGCCGGCTCTCGCCATGTCCCCCACCTAAATGATCGTAAGGCGACGATTGGTTTGTGTCAATTTCGTTCCGGATTCGCGAAAGCCGTTTGTTGATCCTTTTTCTACTGTTTTCCATGGGACTGTCCTTGGCATAAATAGAGACACTGAGATGTCTGCGAACGCCTTCTTTTCCCTCGCCAATCGCGTCGCCCTCGTGACCGGCGGTGGGCAGGGCATTGGCGCGGCGATCGCGCGGCGACTTGCTGCCGCCGGGGCCAAAGTCGCGGTCCTGGACCTGAATGCCGAGCCCGCACGCGCCGTGGCCGCGGAAATCGGCGGATTTGGCCTTGGAGGAGACGTTACCTCCGAAACCGATCTCGCCCGCGTTCAGGCGGAAATCGAAGCGCGGCTCGGCCCGATCGACCTGCTGGTGAACAACGCCGGCATCACGGGCAAGGCCGGCCCTATCTGGGAACTTTCGCGCCACGACCTCGAATCGGTGATGAACATCAATTTCACCGGACCGTGGCTTTGCTGCCGCATGGTGCTTCCCGGAATGCTGGCCCGCAAATTCGGCCGAATCGTCAACATCGCTTCCATCGCCGGGAAAGAAGGCAACCCCACCCTCGGCCCTTACTCCGCCAGCAAGGCCGCCCTCATCGCGCTGACCAAGTCGATGGCCAAGGAAGTTGCCGGCCAGGGCGACATCACCATCAACGCCATTTCCCCCGCCGTGATCGCCAC
>JBGQCZ010000357.1:0-6061 GCA_041495645.1 Gemmataceae bacterium
ACGACCCGACGCGGATCGACGCGATCCGCGCGCTGCAGCGCATTCCGCGAACCTATTGGCCGGCGACGGCAGCGCCCACGCTGCTCACCGATCTGTTTGCCTTCATCCGCAAGATTCCACCTACGGAGCGCACGTCGCCGGCCGCGCTCGACGCCCTCGAATTCGCCGACGCCCTGGCTTCCTTCCTGCCGCCCAACGAGGCCAAGAATGCCCGGGCCGCGCTCGGTGAACTTGGCGTGAAGGTCATCCGCTTGACCACGCTCCCCGAACGAATGGCCTACGACAAGGAACTGCTCGTGGTCAAAGCCGGCAAGCCGGTTGAATTCATCCTCGAAAACAACGACCTCATGCCGCACAACTTCGTCATCACGCTGCCCGGCGCGATGGAAGAGATCGGCAAAATGGCCGAAGCGACCGCCACCAGCGCCGACGCCCAGGCCCGCTTCTTCGTCCCGCAATCGAACAAAGTGCTGCTGTCGAGCCGGCTGTTGCAAGCCCGCGAAACACAGAAACTGAGTTGGACCGCGCCCATGCAACCGGGAGTTTACCCGTACGTCTGCACCTATCCCGGCCACTGGCTGCGCATGCACGGCGCGCTCTACGTCGTCGCCGATCTCGATGAATACCTCGCCAACCCGGAAACGTATCTGGCGAAGAACCCGCTGCCGATCCGCGACGACTTGCTCAAGGACCGCCGCCCGCGCACGGAATGGAAACTCGAAGACTTGTCCACGGTCGCGGTGGAGATGAAGGCCGGCCGTTCCTACGGCAACGGCAAGCAAATGTTCCAAGCCGCCAGCTGTATCGCCTGCCACACGCTCGAAGGCGTGGGCAACGAGTTCGGCCCAGATCTCGCCAAGCTCGATCCGAAGCTGAAGATCGAGGAGGTCCTCAAGGACATCATCGAGCCGTCGGCGAAGATCAACGAGAAGTTTCAGACCTGGAAGTTCGAGATGAAGTCCGGCAAGGAATACACCGGCATCATTCTCGAAGAGAAGGACGGCAAGGTGAAGCTGATCGAAAACCCGCTAACCAAAGCCGAACCGATCACCATCAACGACAAAGACATCGAGCTGCGCAGCAAATCGCCGGTGTCGACCATGCCGAAAGGCCTGTTGGACAAGCTGACGCGCGACGAGATTCTGGACTTGCTCGCGTACATTTATTCGCGGGCCGACAAAACCCACCCGTTCTTCAAAGGCGACGGGCATTAACTGGCCAGTGTTGCATTACTTCAACGGCAGGAATTCCACCCGTGGCGCGATTTGGTGCGTCCAGATGATGTTGCCGGCCGCATCGGTTGCCTGAAGCGTGCGGGCACGCAATTCGACACTCGGTTCTTTCACGCGCGCTGGCTCGCCGACGTTCACGGTCAAAACCAGCTCACCTACCGTCACGCTCTTCAGGTCGTCCGGCATCGCTTGCCCGAGGCCCTTGACCGAATCGACTCGCCCCGATCGCAAGTCAATCTGAAAAATTCCCGCTGCGTTCTTGCGGGCCTTTTTCCCCTCCTCCTCGCTCGGCTCGGCACCGCGGTCATACCAGGCCCGCGCTTCCCAGGTCAGCAAGAGCTTGTCTTTCTCCAAGCGGACCACGGTCTTGAACGAATGCCCGCGCGCAACCGCTATACGCACCCATTCCGGAAACTCGATGGGCTTCGATTCGAATGAACGCTGGCCTTTTCCGGCGTCCAACGCGATGATTCGCGCTTGATTGATCTTGTCCAGGACCGCAACTAACGCAAACAAACGGTCGGCGTCCGCCAACACGGGCTGGTTCGTGTCTTTGGCGGACCAACGCAACTTCCCCGTGGATAACTCCAGCGCCTCAATCCCGCCGGCCGAGTTCGGCCAATAGCCGACCCTTCCAGCAGGATCGGCAACACCGCCCGCCGGCATCTTCTGCGGCTTCTCGTCGCCGGCCCAAGCATTCCCGGCGATCGCGAGCGCAATCGCCATCGTGGCCAATCGTACGGACCAACTCATGGCATTCGCCCCATTTCCTAAAGCCATTCTCGCACGAATTAAAGACGATTCGGTCGTTGCGTTCGATTCGCGGATTTTTTCGCGATGCCCTCTTGACGCCGCCGCTGTTATATGTAACCTTTTGGTTACTTATGCTGCCCGACGACATGGACGCCGTTTTCCAGGCGCTGGCGCATCGCGACCGGCGACGGATCTTGGACCTGGTTCGCAACAACGCGGGTTGTTGCGTCGAGAATCTGTGCCGGCATTTCGACGTGAGCCGGATCGCGGTGCTGAAGCACTTGCGCGTGCTGGCGCGGGCCCAGCTGATTCATTCGGAGAAGGTGGGCCGGCGGCGCAATCTGTACTTCAACGCGGTGCCGATTCAGTTGATTTACGACCGCTGGGCGACGGACTACAGCGCGTTGTGGGCAAGCAAGATGGCGGACATCAAATACCGGATCGAGCAAGCGGCGCAACGCGCCAAGAGGAAGCGACATGCCTGACACTGAAAAGTCGGTCTTCAAAGTTTTCATTCGCGGGTCGATCGACGCGGTATGGCGCGAGATCACCAAGACCGACACGGTGCAGAAATGCATGTTCGGCATGCGCCTGCACACGCCCGGCCTCAAGCCCGGCGCGCCCATCCGCATGCGCTCTCCCAACGGCAAAATCACCGCCATTGTCGGCGAGGTGCTCGAATTCGATCCGCCGCATCGCTATGCGCACACGTTTCGCTTCACCAATCTCGACGATCCGCCCTGCAAGGTGACGTACGAATTGAAGGAAGTCACTGGCGGGGTTGAGTTCACGCTCATTCAGGAAGAAATGGCGCGCGGCGCCAAGACCACCAAACAGATGAATCAGGGCGCGCCGTTGATCGTCAAGACGCTCAAGTCGGTCGTGGAAACCGGCCGCGTTCCGTTCGGCATGCGGTTGCTGTGTTTCATCTTCAAAATCATGGCGCCGTTCGCGAAAAAGAAACAGCGCTCCGAAAGCTGGCCGCTCTGATTGACCCCAACCCGGAGTATTGGGAGGGCGAGGCTCCTGCCGAGCCTGTGCTGAAGACTCGGCAGGAGCCTCGCCCTCCCGAACTGAGACGCTACCCAGCCCGGAGACCGATGCATGGCGAAGTCACCCGAAGAGATGTTGGCCGCGATGATCGAAAAGCTCGGCGAGACGACCGGCAAGCCGATCGCCGAGTGGCTCAAGATCATCAAAGCGAGCAAGCTCGAAAAACACGGCGAGATTGTCAAGCTCTTGAAGACGAAGCACGGCGTCACTCATGGCTACGCCAATGCGATCGCGCATCGAGCGCTCAAGTCGTCGTCCGGTGAAATGGCGGCCGCGGGCGAGGATTTGGTAGGGGCACAATATTCGGGAGCGAAAGCCGGCCTGCGCCCGATCTACGACGCGTTGAGCCGGATGATTCAGAAGTTGGGCGGCGACATCGAATTTGCGCCAAAGAAGGCCTACGTCAGCGTGCGACGGAAGAAACAATTCGCGATCATCCAGCCATCAACCGCGACGCGGATCGACGTCGGCATCAATCTCAAAGGCATCGCGCCAAAAGGCCGGCTCGAAGCCTCGGGAAGTTTCAATGCCATGGTCAGCCATCGCGTGCGCGTGGAACAAGCAAGCGATGTAAACGCAGAGTTGGAAGGGTGGTTAAAGCAAGCCTACGACGCGGCGTAATGCGACCTTCGGGTCTCCGGACTGGCGAAGGTGCATATCGCGCTCGGGTCGCCAAGCTCCCTCGCGGCTAAACAGTTTCGGTTGCTCAGGTCAGACTTGGCCATCCCGCGTTGCTGGAGCGCGTCCACGGCCGCGGACTCACGCTCTCGCGTCTCACCACCCGGCACGTCAGCCTCGAAGACGTATTCGTGGCCATGACCGGCCGCCACGTCCGCGAGGACGCGGAATCGTCGGCGACGTGAGTATTGAGCGAAGAAATCAATCCGGGACGCTGACTACTTCGCCACCCATGCGCGTGGCCAACGCGGGCACGATTTCTTTGGCACTATAGCGGACGAACCGGGCCGCGCCATCGGCGAACAGGAAGTTCGCGCCTCCGGGATGGACACTCCAGAAGTGAAATCGGTCGCAAGGATTGTCGAGCCGACCCGGGCCGTAGAAGAATGGTCCAGAACAACCCCCATAGGACGACGCTTGCGGCATGTCCACCACCAGTGCTGTGGCCGGACCCCGGCATCGCCCACCCGACTGATCCGGGCCGCACATCGCGGAATACCACCACCCGTCCTCCAGACTGTCAGGCGGTGGCCGCTCCCCAACCGCCAGGGTGTTGCTCGTGCCGTCTAAGATGTCCGCAAGCCTCGTCCCTTTCGGGTAGGTGGCAAATACGCCGTAGTATCGAGGGTTCCCCCGCTCGCCCGGGTGCCTTCCACCGACTCCCAAGTACGACGTATAAGCCGCCGTGATCCCGCTTTCGGCATCATAGAGCGGCCCGGAAAGGCGACCGTCGGCTGGACAAGCGAAAGTGCGGATAACAGTCGTCATACCCTCGTGCGGTGGGGCGTGATAGGAATAGGGATCCAGGCGAGAGGCCTCGAGAGTGTTCGCCCACAACGGAGCTTGCTCCAAGTAAGGCAGCAGTGGCGCACGCCAGCTAACCACCGCGCCAAACGCCGTCCCACCGCTCGGGGGGAAAGTGACGATCACTGGTGGCAACGATCGGTGATTGCCTTCGTAATTGTGGAGTGCGAGGCCAACCTGCCGCAAGTTTGAAAGGCACGCTGTCCGAGAGGCTGCCGCGCGAACATGTTGAACGGCGGGAAGCAGGATCCCTAACAGCAGGCCGATGATGGCGATCACCACCACCACTTCAACCATGGTGAAACCTGCGCGCCGCAATGCGGTCATTTATCCCCTTCTTTCTTCTCTCGTTGACCATCCGAAGAAGGATCAGTCGTCAATAGTACCCGCACGTTCAGACGCCTGTCAAGCGCACCCGAACGGAGGCGCAGCACGATAGTTTTCTCACCGGCGAGCGCCGGGTCGGCACGCATGTATTCCACCTTGAGCAACCACTGGAGGTCATCGTCGGGTAAAGGGCGAACTTTGGCAGTGATTCCGGGCGGTGCGGACTCGACTTCCAGATGAATCGGTTGGCCATCGCGGTGACGCAGGCGCGCTTGCCCTGAGAAGACAAACCGCTCTCCGTTGCGGCGAGGTAAGATGATCGTGCTGGGCGTGCATTCAATGTCCTGCACGACCTCACCGAACACGGGGATCAGGTCCGCGCGGCGCGCTTCACCAGCAAGGGAAACCTCGATTGCGCCTCTAAGCGGGCCGGGCTCGGAAGTCTGCGCGGTGATTTCCAGTCGAGCCAACAACCGTCCACCGCGCTCGTGATTTTCCGCCGATGCCTGCGCGTCAAGCGGCAGAAGCCGCGCCTCGAAGCGCTCTGGCTGCAAGCTGCGGACTTTCTCGATCCGGCGGCTGGGGTGACGGTTATCGTAGAGGTCGATCACCCGCCTCGCCGGGGTTCCCACGCGTATTTCGCCGAAAAGGACAGCCGTCGGCACGGGATAGACGCCTCCTTTGACGCGTGGGACGATCACCTCGATCTTGCCGGTGGTCTGTGCCATATCATTGCTTGAAAACATCACCTGCACGAGTTGCTTTTCACCCGGCGGGACTCCGACCCCGACGCGGATCGCCAAGTCTACTTGCTCGCCCGGTGGGATCCCCAACGACTCGACACGCTGCCACTGGCCCTCGATTTCTCGTTCCACACCCGCGCATGAACAGCTCGTGGAGAACTGATCAAGCACTAATTTGGCCCGACCGCGGTTTGTGATCGAGAAACGCCCGATCGCGACTTCGCCGCGCTCTCGGTCGCCGAGGTCAATTGTCGGCGGGTAGTCCAGAACGGGCCGCGCGATCCAGCGGTCGAACCCATATTGACCTGACCAGGTCGCGGCTGCGGCTACCACGGGAATCAGCGCCACGGCCAAGAGTCGAACTTTTATTCTCATTCGCTGTCTCCAGGTGCCGCGCGTTGTAGTCCATTTCCAAGCCGAGAGTTGAAGCCGACCGTCACCTGGACGTCAAGCAGCTTCCAGAGAACGGGC
>JBGQCZ010000358.1:0-6059 GCA_041495645.1 Gemmataceae bacterium
GATGCTGAATGTTCTCCGGTGTGTACTGATCGCCGGACCCGGGCACTGCCATTCCTTGTGGTTCGTCAGCCATTACTGCTCCTCGATCCGTTCGTTCCAATTACGCGGCACAGGACTCCGATCCTGTGCGAAAACCACAACGGGCCGTTCAATTCACCACGCCCGCGCGAAACCTCAAATCCTTCAATACCACGCCTTCGAGCTTGTGCTTGAGCGCGTCGAGCAAGCGGCGTTTGTGAAACCCCGCCAGCTCCTGCATCAGAGCGCCGTTGCCGACTTCGATTTCGAGTACGCCGCGCCGGATCATTCCTGCCCGCGTCTGTCGAGCGATCTTCTCGCCGGCGACCTCGGCCCAGACCTGCTCCAGGCGCAACCGTTCCTGCTGCCGCCCCCAGCCGCGGGCGATGAACAGCCGGCTCAGGATTTCCGACAATCGCTCGGGGCCTCCATCCATGACGATCCCCCACCCGTCCATACGCGGCTCAACTCAGCGGCATCACCAGATACGAATAATCGCTCCCGCATTTGAACAAGGCCGGGCGCGAGCCGTCGGTCATTTCCAGTTGCAGCGCGTCTTCCGGCTCGAGGATTCGGAGCATGTCCACGAGGTAGCTCGGGTCGAAGTTGATATCAATCGGCGAGCCGTCGTAATCGATCGGCATCGGCACTTTGGCCCGGCCAGTCGTGGCGCCTTGGGCGTCCAGAGTGAGCTGTCCTTTGGTGAAGTGGAATGCCACGCGTTTGGTTTCGTCGTCGGTCATGATCGCCGACTGGCGCACGGCCGTAAGGAACGGCACCACCTGTAGGTTCACTTTCGCCGTCGATTTCTTGGGGAAGATCTCGCGATACGGCGGATAGCGTCCCTCCACGAGCCGCGTGTAGATCGTGGTGGTGTCGGTCTGGAACAACGCTTCGTTCGGCTTCAACCCGACGCGGACCGTGTCCTCCTCGCCGAGTCCCTGCAGATAGCGATCGAGCAACTGCATTGCCTTCGAAGGCACGAGGTGCGATTGTCCCTTGGTTTCGGCCGCGTCGTGGCTGACCATCGGCCCGGTGGCCAGAGCCAGGCGCTTGCTGTCGGTCGCCACCAGTCGCAGGTTCTTGCCTTCCACTTCCCAAAGCACGCCGGTCATGGCGAATTTGGTGCTTTCCTTGGCCGCAGCGAATGCTGTCCGCCGGATCATTTTGCGCAACACACTTGCGGTCACTTCCAGATATTGCTTGTCCACGAAGGTCGGGATGTCTGGAAAGTCAGCCGGATTCTCACTCGGCATTTCGAATTCGTTGAACTGCCCGCGAACAATCACCTTACTGTCGTCGGCTTCGATGCTCAATTCGGCATCGGTCGATTCGCGCAAGATCGAAGTGAGCTTGATCGCCGGCAGGATGGCTTCGCCTCCTTCGTTGATCTTCAGTCCGCGCATTTCGTGACGAATGCCTAATTCCAGATCCGTGGCCATCAGCGTGAGCCGTTCGCCGTCGGCTATGGCCTTCAGGTTGCGCAGGATCGGTTTGATTTCGCGATTCGCCACGGCCACGCTTGCCAATTGGCACGCGTCCAGGAATCCTTCACGCGGGCAAATGAGTTTCATGGGTGCTTACCTTTAGGGGTCTCTTCAAACAAACTAAACAAGTTATTTCTTATCTCCAGCAGCAGCAGTTAAGTGTCGACCGAAACCGTCTGCCATCGATTCGTGACTGGGACAGCTGGAGTGCCATGAACCAACTTGCGCTGCGCGCTGGATCGGGGAAAACCCGTCACGAACGCGCCAATAAGCTGTCTGCGGCAGTCGCGCCAATTGCGTCCTCCAAGCAGCTCCCGAAGCGGATTGAATCAGTCGACTTGGCACGACAGCGGCGCACCAGTTTATCGACAGGTTTTCCCCAGAGTCATTGCCACTCAGCTCAATTCCGCATTCAGTTCTCGGAGCAGGCCCGGCAACTTCGGATCCAACGCCAGCTCGCCTTCGACTTTTTGGCAAGCGTGACGCACAGTGCTATGGTCGCGACCGAAATACTCGCCGATTCGTGCTAGCGATAATGAAGTCGAACTTCTCGCTAAATGCATGCTCAATTGTCGCGGCCAAACAATGCTCGGGTGACGGTCCAAGCCGCACAATTGTCGCTCTTTCACAGCAAAGCGAGTCGCAACAACGCGGACGATCTTTTCCAGCGTCGGGCGGCGCATGTCCATGTCGGACTCAAACAAAGCTCGCACCGCATCGAGATTGGGCGGAAGCGGCGAAGCGAGGGCAAACGCTTCCAAGCGCGTGGCGGCGGCCAAGAGTTGCCGACCGCTACCGGGCGTGTTGGCCGCGAGCCAATCCAGCAACTCATCACGAACCGCTATTCTGCGTTTTCCCAACAGACTTGCTAGTATCCGGCGGCGGCCCGCGACGTCCGGCAATTCCATCCCAACCACTAAACCGGCGGTCAATCGGCTTGCCAACCGCAAAGGCAGGTTCGACAGCTCGCCCGGCCCTTTGTTGGCGGTTACCAGTGTCGCCAGCCCGCGCGAATGACGTTGATCCAGGATCGCTGCGAGGGCATCCACCGCCCAGGCCGGCAGGTGTTGCACGTCTTCGATTACCAGGAGGTCGCAACGTCGCAAGTCTTCGGGTGGCGCGTCATCGTCCCAGCGCGGCCACTCGTCCGCGTCGAGGCGGCAGATCGAATGGTTGACTTCGGCTAAGTCGAGCAAAGCGCCTGCCAGGTGGGTCTTCCCCGAACCGGGCGGACCATGCAAAACCAGCGGTCCGAATGGAGCCCGTCGCGAACCTAAACAGTGGGCCAGCCGGCGAATCGCCAAAACGGCGGACCGATTCTCCGGAATCACCACGAACCGCGGCGGCGCCCAGGAAAAGCGCTGCTTCCGGCCTGTTTTTTCCGCCGTCGAGTTCATGTCAATCCGTTGAAGTCGTGTGCGTTTGGATGACGAAATTATATCAGAAATTGGAGTGAACGAACAGGCCATTCGGTCAACTTTAACTCTTTAATTGGTAAATAGTTGAGTCAATCATCGTGAGCTGTTTTCCGCAATCTTCGAACTACCTCGGAAATGCGTCGGGTGGCTTGGTCAATTTGCTCTTCGTGAAGCTTGTAACCGAGGCTGAAACGCATGGCCGAAAGCAACCTTTCGTCGCTCAATCCCATCGCCGTCAGCACCGGCGACGGCAAAAGCGATCCGCTCGAACACGCCGAACCGGTGGAACACATCACGCCGGCGAGATCGAGCGCCATCAGCAATGCGTCGGCCCGGCAACCGGGGAACGACAGGTTGAGCACGTGCGGCAACGCGCCCTCGGCCGGTCCGTTCAGCATCACCGGCGACACATCGCGCTGCAAAGTGTCGAGGAAACGTTGGCGGAAGTCGCGCATTCGTTTCGCGTTTGCTTCTAAGTCTCGCAAACTCGCCGCCAGCGCCGCCGCAAATCCGACCGCCAGCACCGCAGGCTCCGTCCCCGGCCGCCGGCCGCGCTGCTGATGCCCGCCGAACAGCAACGGCCGAATTTTCGTGCAGCGGTTTACCAACAGGACGCCCACACCGGACGGCCCGCCGAACTTGTGCCCGCTGGCGCTCAGCGTCGTGACGCCCAGCTCGTGAAAGTTCACGTGCATCTTGCCGACAGCCTGGGCCGCGTCGCAATGGAAGTCAGCGCGGCTTGCCAAGCCGCGAAACTCCGCAATCGGCTGCACCGCCCCGGTTTCGTGATTCGCCAACATCACTGCAGCGAGACGCGTTTCCGGACGAATTCGCTTCGCGAATTCGTCCGGCGCAACGATCCCATCGCGATTGACCGGACACCATTCGACTTCGATTCCTCGCGTCGCCAGTTGATTCAACGGCTCAATCACGCACGGATGCTCGATGAGGCTCGAAAGTACATGACCCGGCGGATCGCCGCATAGTCCAAAGATGGCCAGATTGTTGGCTTCCGTCGCGCCGCTGGCGAAAATCACTTCATCGGGAAAAGCGCCGAGCAGAGCGGCAACCTGCTCGCGGGAGTCCTCGAGCGCGCGGCGGGCCTGTCGGCCGGCGGCGTGGGCGCTCGCGGGATTGCCGGCGCGCTCAGTCAGCCACGGCCGCATGGCCTCAAAGGCCTCGGGCCGCAACGGCGCGGTCGCGTTGTAGTCGAGGTAGATCATTACCCTTTCGGGTTTACGTTTCGCGCGCGGTACGAAGTGTGTGCGCGAAACGTAAACAACAGAGTTTCATTTCGCGCGCTCTTCTTCGATTAACCTTTGCACCAGTTCCATTTTGGCCATGCCCTTGGTCTCTTTCATGACCGCGCCCTTGATGCGGTCGGCGGCTTTTTCGTTGCCCTTCTTGAAGTCGTCCCAGGCCTTGGCGTTGGCGGCGATCGCCTTGGCGAGGATCTCACGCAGGTCGGCCTCGGAAATCTCCTTGATTCCGAGCGCCGCGATTGCTTGCTCGGCCGAGGAACCGGTTTCGAGCATCTTCGCGTACACGTCGCGCGCCCGTTGGTTGTTAAGTCCTTTCGCTTTGATCTGGCCGATCAACTCGGCGAGGCCCGATGGTTTGAGCGGAAAGTCCTGAATCGTTTGCTTGCGCTCGTTGAGAGTGGAGAGCACCTGGTTGGTGACCCAATTGCTGGCGGCTTTCGGGTCGCCGCAGCGCTTGGCTACGTCTTCGTAATAGGCAACGGTCGCTCGACCCTGGCCGGCCAACACATTCGCATCGTAAATCGAAAGACCATATTGCGAATGAAGCCGCAGTCGCTGCTGCGACGGCAACTCGCCCGTGGCCGCCTTGACCCGCTCCAGCCATTTGTCATCCACTTCGACCGGCACCAGGTCCGGTTCCGGAAAATAGCGGTAATCCGACGCCTCCTCCTTGCGCCGTTGCATGCGCGTGACGCCTTTTTCGTCGATCCAACCGGCCGTGGCCTTGGAAACCTCGCCGAACTTCTTCTGATAGTAATCGCGATCGTTCGGATCGTGATAGGCGGCGAATTGGCGATCCGCTTCGTACTTGATCGCTCGCTCCACCGCCCGGATGCTGTTCAGGTTCTTCAATTCGACGAGCGGAGTGGCGATGTGTTGGCCGTCATTTGTCGGCATGTGGATGTTCACGTTCGCGTCGCAACGCAGGCTGCCTTCCTGCATTTCGCAGTCGGACACGCCGAGTTCGCGCATCAGCAAGCGCATCTCGTGCAGATACGCGACGGCCTCCTCGGGCGAGTTGATCTCCGGGTGGCTGACGATTTCCAGCAGCGGAGTGCCCGTGCGGTTCAGATCGACGCGCGTGACGCCGCCGGCCCCCGTCTCGTCGTGAATGCTCTTGCCGGCGTCCTCTTCAAGGTGGGCGCGAATGATGCCGACACGTTTTGGCGCGTAGTCCTTTCGTGGGTCGGCCGCCGCGTTGATTTCGAGCCAGCCATCGTGGCTCATCGGCAGGTCGTATTGGCTGATCTGGTAATTCTTGGGCAGGTCGGGGTAGTAGTAGTTCTTGCGGTCCCACTTGGTGAAGCGGGCAATTTCGCAATTTAGAGCTAAGGCGCCACGTAGGGCCAATTCGAACGCCAAGCGATTCATCACCGGCAATGAACCGGGCAAGCCGAGGCACACGGGGCAGGTGGCGGAATTGGGCGGCAATCCGAACTCGGTGCTGCACGCGCAGAACAGCTTCGTTCGCGTCAGCAATTGTACGTGGACTTCCAGTCCGACCACGATCTTGTAGCGATCGCCTGCCATAATTCCGCCTGGAATGGACTCATGAAGTAACTCACGGAGATTATACCGGCCAGAAGTGTGAAGCCACGAAACAGACAAACGACCCGAATTTGAATAAGAAAACGATACCCGTCACGTCTCGAACTGCGTCGTGCCGTATGTCTGTCTCGGGGTTTCAACACGCCAATGAAATTCCTATCTGCGCGCTGGTCGAATCTATTCCTGGCGACTTACGCCGTGCCCGAGGAAATGCTGTTCCCGCGGGTTCCGCCGGGACTGGAACTCGACCGCCGCGACGGGCATGGTTTTGTGAGCCTGGTCGCGTTCGATTTTCTTGAAACCAAGGTGCTGGGCATTCCGTGGCC
>JBGQCZ010000359.1:0-6043 GCA_041495645.1 Gemmataceae bacterium
ACCAGATAAACGAGACAGACCGCGCCCGTCGCCGCGATCACACCCATCTTGAATTTCTCGGTGGCGCGAACGATGCCCGTCCCGTAAAGGACCAGCATCATCGCCAAGACCCCAACGCTCAAACCAATGGCTTGGATCGCGATGCCGGGGTACTTCAATTCGAAGATCGCGGAAATCGCGCCCAAGAACAGCCCCTCGAGCACGGCGTAGATTGGCGCCGTGAACGGAGAGAACCTGGGAAAGAAGATCGTCACCAGCGCGACAAGGAAACCGCCGATCGAGCCGCCGATTAGCAAACCATAAGGAATGGCCGCAGCGTCGCCGACCGCAAGCGAAAAGGTGTATCCGCCCGCGATTAGCAACAGCACGAGCAGAATGCCCGTCTTGATGGCGGTGCTGGCGAGCGTCATGGTCGCCGCTTCGCTGCGACCCGCAAGGTTGTAGACCGACAGATTCATTGCTGGATTGGCGCTTGCCATGACAATTCTCCTCTTGGTGTCCCAACATTCTATCTAATTGATGCCTACTCGATCAGCAGAACCGGACGAAGAGCAAGTGCTTCACCCCGTTGTGCCGGAGCTTACTCGAATTCACGGAGTTTCCGTCTTAATGCTCGAAGGAACTCATTGCTGAACACCAGAAGGCCGGCTGGCGTGCTGATGATTTCGCCGCGCGATAGGCGATCGATGAGCCAGTCGTCGACGAAATCAAGAGCGTACCCGCCCGTACAAAACTCACCGTCGCCCAAGGCGATGATGGTGGGATACTCCTCGAGAAATGCTGCTTTGCTCTTCAATCGATTCGACACTGAGCTGAGGTAGAACTGAATGTCGTAGACAAGCCGCGACAACTCGTCAGCATCGAGCGCGAAGCAACCCTTGTCCATGGTAAGCTTGCGGCAGACATTTCGAAGAATCGGTCCGAAATCCAGTTCGCTGCAACCGGAAATCAAGCGAGCCAACGGAGTCGAAAACGAGCCCTTGTCAATCTTGGCAAGATCGTTCTTCAGGTCGCTTGCCGACGTGTCATAAACGCTTTCGTTGACGAGCCCGCGGATGAATGTCTCAAAGCTCTTCGCCAGAAACGTGATTTGATAATCGCGCTCCTGGTCCACATGGACTACTTCGGGTTCGCCCTGGCTGCCACATTTCCGAAAGTCGAGCATGATCATGTCGTGACCGGCCGACGGGCAGTCGCAGATGCAGATTCCAGTGTCCGGATAACCCCATTCGTCCTGCATGAACTTGCTGCCTAACCCACCGCAGAGGGAATGCAGCTTCTTTCGTCCGATTCCCGAGATCCCAGAAATGGCTACATGATTCTGGGCCCAACTGGTCGGCACTTTCGTCGGGAAACAACAATCCCGAGGAATGCCGCCATTTTGCGTGTCCATCAATTCCAAATACGAAGTCGGCAACCGCACTCCCAATTCCTTTTCGATCGATGCGATGAGCTTCGCGGTGGGCATGCCTTCGACATAGCTCTCGCGCGCGCAGTCCGAGTCGCTCCAGAAGTTGGCGAGATCGAAATCATGGAAAATCTTTGGCATGATCAGTCCCCACGCCATCTCACTGCTTCGCCGCCCCCACGAA
The DNA here is from genome assembly GCA_041495645.1 of Gemmataceae bacterium. Taxonomy (GTDB): domain Bacteria; phylum Planctomycetota; class Planctomycetia; order Gemmatales; family Gemmataceae; genus JBGQCZ01. Next base: position 1,593 of record JBGQCZ010000359.1, read on the forward strand.
CGTCAATTCGCCGTATTCCTCGTGGCGATGAAAGTCCGGCTTGGTTAGTGGGGCAGTCGAGGTTTGTTCGGGTTGTTCCAGGGTCCAGGAGTAATCGAAGCGGCAGAGGGCGAATTTCCATTTTGCGCCGGGTTCCGGTCGCCCGCCGGTGGGTTTGAAGCCGGACCATGGGATGCGGCCCTCGACGGTCCAACCACCGTCTTTGTCGTGGTGCTTGTTGAGCGTGCCACGGCGACGGACCGCCGATTCCATACCGATCTGCGTCAACTTTGCGAAACGCATGTAGCCGCCCGCGCCGCGCGACGGCAGGAACATTTCCAGGCGCGTGTTGTTCGCGCTCACTTGGAATTCGTAATAGCCCGGTTTGCCGGCGGACGGTTTGAGGAAGATTTCGAACACGTCGTTCAACCACAGCATGCCGTTGCGTTCGGTGATATCGGCGTAGAGGTCATAGTCCTCCATATCGGCGGCGAAATAGAGGTAGTCGTTGTCCCAGAGGAGCCGGGCGCTGGTCACGGTTTGGCCGGGTTTCTTGTCCCAGTATGCGCTGAAGCCGGTGAGTTCCTGGGCATCGTCCCAGGCAGATTCTTCGTGGCGGCCGTCGATGGCGATCTTGGAACTGGCCCAGCGGCATTCGGCGGTGCGATGGATGGGCGGGTCGGCTTCGGGCTTGGGAGCAGGAAGGTCTTTGCAGCCCAGCAAGAAAAGTGAAAGAATTAGGAGGCGACGGGACATCTCGTGCTCCTGAAATGACACGGCCGCTTGCAGTTTTGCGCGAGCGCAAAGCCGCAAGCGGCAATTAGGTCACTGCTGCAAATGAATGTAGGTCCCCTTCTTGTTCGACGTGATGACATCGAGCTTGCCGTCGCCGTTGATGTCGGCCACGGTGAATTGGGTGCCGATGCCGGAGTTGTCATCGATTGCGTGCGGAGTGAAGCTGATGGTGCCGTCGGCGGCTTTCTTGGCCTGGAACCAGTAGACCATGGCCGGGCCGCGCGATCCTGGCTCACTGTAGCCATGCGACCAGAAGCGTTTGCCGGTAACGAGATCTTTCAGCCCGTCGCCGTCCATATCGACGCACACCATGGCGTGCGTTTCGGAAACCAATTGCGGGAAGAGATCGACTTTCAGAAATGACGGGTGGTCCTTGCCCGACCGCTGGCGATAGCTCCAAATACCGAATTGGTGGGCCGAACTGCTGATCACGTCGGCCTTGCCGTCGCCGTCGAGATCGTAGACGTACATGTCGGCACAATTGTCGCCCAAATTCGCCGGGTGCCATTTCCACGGCTCGTCACCGACCTTGGCCGGTTGCTCCCACCAACCCTGGCGGATGATCACGTCGAGCTTGCCATCGCCGTTGATATCACCGACGCCAAGACCATGTGAGAACTGTTGTGTGCCGGGAATTTCCTTGCCCGTGTTCGGAACCGGCTTGCCATCCTTCATGTCTTTTGGCACGCTCGGCTCGCTAATCGGGTGCATTCGCCAGAGCTTAGTTGAATCTGCCGGATCTGGATCGAACCAGGCCATTCGGCCCTGGTCGCCCTTGCCTTTTGGCTGCCAGCCCATGACGAGCACGCGCTTGCCGTTGGCGAACAGGTCGAGATACTGCGGAGTTTCATTGCAGGCGCTGTGCCAGATTTCATGCTCAGCCCAAAGGGCGCGTTCCTTGGTGCCCGGGTTCTCGTACCAGTAGCAGGGCCTGCCGGGAAAACCCACGACGACGATGTCCGTCCAGCCGTCGCCGTTGATGTCATCGGTCCACACGCACATGCTCTGGCTGTAAACGTTGTTCTCACCGTTCGTGTAGTCGTCCTTGCCTTTGCGGAAGCGATGCGGCGTCCAATTGGGGGCTTCGTACCAGAGTTCGCCGTTGACGACGTCCATCTTGCCGTCCTTGTTCATATCGCCGATTGCGGCGCCTTCGGACTGGAAGCGCTTATCGACGACGATCTTCTTCCATTTGAGCGGTGAAGCAGGCGGGTCGGCGGCGAGAGCGGTCAAGAACAGAGCCGGAAGGGCCAACAAGCCCAACCATTTTCGGGACGGTCGCATGAGAGATCCTCGAAGGTGTCCAGCGGGCAATCCATGCGGATGATTATGCGATGGGAGCAGGCGAAGTGCAACGGAAAACGAAAAAGCCGCTTGCGGCCTGGCGTGCGCCAAACCGCAAGCGGCGAGAAAACCACGTTCGCGTTACTTGCTCTGGCAAGATTGCAAGTACGCCATCGCTTGTTTGGTTTCCGAACGAATCCAATCGTCCGAATCCGCCAGCATTGGCTTCAGGCCGGTCATGACTTCCGGAGTGCCAGCCCGCATGGCGGCCAGACTACGGATGCACGCGACGCGCATCCCGGGATGCTTGTCGTAGCGGGCCGAATAAACCAAGCCAGAAACCGACTCGGGATTCTCGCGCCAATTGCACGAAACCAACGTTTGCACCGCGCTGTGCCGAATTTCCGGATTGTCGGCGTCGCGAAGAGTTTCCAGGCAACGCAAGACCGTTGGATCAATGCTCCGCGGATTTTTCGCCTCGGTGACTGGCGGCATGGCCCCGTAGGCGCTGCCGGCGGTCGGGGAAGACGCGGCCGGTTTGGCGACCGGTTCCACCGGCTGCATTTGCCGCAGGGTCTTGGCCGGCGCGACAACGGTTGCCGCCGGTTGACGCGAGACTGGCTGAGCGGCTACCTTCGGTGATTCGGTGCTAACCGTCGCCATCGAGTTTGCTTTGGCCGGGCTGGTCGAAATGTAGTTCGCGAGGCCGGCAATGCTGCGTTGTCCGGAAGGCATGATCACTTGCGGGTTGTTGGTATTCGCCATCCGAGCCTTGGCCACGGCAAGGGTATTGCGAGCGTGTTCCATTTGGCGGCGCGTGGGTTTTCCGGAGCCACGGGCGGCCGGCGGGATCGTCGGCGCGTTCGGGATCGGCGGGACTACCGGCGGAGTCATCGGCTTGTTCTGGCCGGGATCGGTCTTGCCGCCTTCACCTTTCGGCGTTTCACCTTTTTTCAGATTCTTGTCGTCTTCGAGCGGATCGACTTCGACGATGTTGGCGTCCGGGCATTGCAGGCAATGTTCCAAGGCCATCATGGCAATGGCTTGAACGCGCGGCGAGTTCTCGGTCGGGCCGTACTTGTCGCCGGTGCCGACGCAATCTTCGAGCGAGTCGACGATCAGCCGGGTGCAGCAGCAGCCGCGATTCAAGGCGATGGCGGCTTCGAGGCGAACGCATTCCGCGCGATCGGTTCGCAGCGCGGCGGCCAGTCCCGCTTCGGCCTCCGGATGCCAATGGCAGTCGAAGGTGCCTAACAAACGGACGGCGGCGCGGCGTTCCTTCGCCTCGGCCGCATCTTTAAGCGCTTGGGCGGCAGCGCCCGCGGCGCCGGGTTTCTTCGTTTCTTCCTCGCTCGGCTTGCCGGGGCAGAACCCGGGAATAATGCCGCCGGTGGCCGCGGTCAACGGCTTGGTAAGGCTGTTGAGCATCTGACCAATCGGCGTGGCGCACAACTTGCGCCGAAATTTGTCGATGCACTTTTCGAATTTCTCACAGAATGTCGGCTTGGCGGCTGCGTCGGCGGCTGCGGGTGCTCCGGCGGCTGCCGCTCCGCCAGCCGCGGGTACTTGCCCGAAAGCTGCCGTGGCCCACAACCCGCCGGCCAGGAACGCCCCGGCCAAAATCCGGGTTCTCTTCATGGCTATCCTCCTTATTCCGCCGCGACGGGCACTACGGGCGCGATGCCGCAGGCGGTTCTTGTTTGCGTTGGAATTTCATTCGGCTGCGCAATCGACCGGGCTTGAGGAATATGGCGAATTCAACGGAAAGGGGGAATCTACCGATAATGTGGCTGGCCCCGGCAATACCGGCAAAAGGCGCATCCAAGGAAGAAAACCGTCAACCGACATATTCCGAAAACTTGTTCAAGATGGCGCTTTCACGCGGACGATAGAAGACGCGTCGGATGGAAACCGTAATTGGCTCAAGCCGTCACCATGCGGCGCTCGTTGGCCCGTAGGAGAAGACATGAACCGCCCGCCTCTTCCCACCAATATGATTCGGAAGGCTTGGCGCTGGGGAATGGCCGCAATGCTCGTTGCCGCCATGACATCCGCCTCCGTGCGGGCCCAGGCTGTTACGGCAGATGTGAACGCCGACTCCGGCGAGGTCGTCCAAGCAGGCTGCACGACCTGCGCTGCCGAGAAGCTTTTCCCCTATCAGTCGCCCACGATGCCACTTGGCTGCGCCGGCTGCATGGGCGGCGGCGGCTGCGGTGGCTGCGGTGATTGCGGCGGACCCGGCTGCGTGCCCGGTCGCACCGATTGTTGTGCACCGTGCGACAAGTGCGGCGCGTTCGGCCGTCTCTTCTGTGGCCTGCACGCCGCCTTATGCTGCCCCGACCCATGCTACGAACCTTGCTTTATCCCCGCCGCCAACGCCGGCTTCTTCCTCG
>JBGQCZ010000360.1:0-6037 GCA_041495645.1 Gemmataceae bacterium
AGGTCCAACGACGGGATACCATACTCCGGCCTGAAATGAGTCGGGCGGCGGTCGTTCTCCTGTCAATAGTGTATTGCTCAGCCCGTCGGTGATTTCCGCGAAACGACTGCCAGGCATCGCGCCCATCAGTGATATGGACTCGGCTCGCGGACTGAACGTGATAAAGATGCCTGCAGTTCCAACGTAGGATGCGAACCCAGCGGATACCCCTTGTGGATTCGTCTGCGGCATCGTCAAGCGGCCATCCATTGGGCAAACAAAAGTAGAGACGACAGCAGTGAGACCAGTGTGCGGAGGATTGCTCCAGGTGTCGAACGATTGCTGGCACGCATTTACGGCATTGCGGTAAAGTGAATCCTGCTCAACGTCCGGCAGAATGTGAGCCATCCAACCGAGCATTCCCGTTGGCTGTCGGAGTTCGATTCCGGGCGGCAACCTGCCGTTGCGGTCGTGATACGAGTGGAGAGCGAGGCCAATTTGCTTCATGTTATTCTGGCAGCTGATACGAGCCGCAGTCGCGCGCACGTGCTGCACCGCCGGTAGCAACAAACCCATCAGGATGCCAAGAACGCTGATCGTGACGAGCAGCTCGATCATGCTAAAGCCCGATGGACCCTTCGAAGTTTTCATCATTTATCTCCCGAACGTCCGTGAACAGGCAGGATTAGCGGTGTCTCCTTGCCATTCGTTTTCACGTTGAAACGAATAAGCAAAGGCGACTCGGCCGCTATTCCTTCAAAAAGACCAGCACGCGCAGTTACTTTCACAATTTGTTGGCCTTGGGTTCCGTCGTTCCCGTCGATCTCAACTGTAAGTCCTGGAGGGCACTCAGTGACGGCCAAAGTATACGGTCCCGGGCTTCGATTGCGGCAAATACAGACGCTGCTCCAAAGAGCGCCATTCCCTGAAGCACGTGGCAGAAACAGTTTTGAGGGTACGAAGTCCACCAGCGGCGACACGTGCCCCCGTACACGTATGGAACTCGGCGCCGATTCGGAACGCAGATGAACAAAGACATGCTCGGCGATCTCGCCTTCGACTCGCGTGTCTACACTGATTTCCATCGCGCCGATGACAGAGCCGGTTCGCGTCACTTCCGTTACTGGGGGCCTCTCGTTTTGCGGCAAGATGCGTACTGAAACTCGGCTAGACTTAGCTGTGGAGACCTTCTCCAAGGCCCGTATCTCTCTGGAATCGTCAACAATCTGCAATACATGCCGAACGTGCGTGCCGACGACGACACTCCCAATAAAGGCCTCGGATGGAACCGCGTGCACACCGCCCAGAACTCGTGCAATCACGATCACAATCTGTGCCTGCGGTTGTCGTTGATCGTTCGTCCGGAACGAAATCACATGCTTGACGGGTTGCTGGGATGCTATTCCGATGGCTACGCGAACCGCTAAATCCGCGACCTCGCCCGGGCCGAGGCGCAGTTCGTTCACGCGCTCAAACCCCCTGCCACCTTCTAATTTCCGGACCAGCCCACTGCAAACGCAGTCAGTTTGGATGGTGTCGATGATCAGATCTGAACCGCCAATGTTACGGATCAAGACTGACGATTCCGCCACTTCACCGATTTCTCGCGTTCCCAGGTCTATTTCATTAGGGCATTCGAGGGCCGGCAGATTTTCGGCTGACGTTGGCGATACGCTCCTTTTCCATTCCGAACTAGTCAGGAACACCACCGAGAAAATCGCCACGGGAATAGTGAGCCAGCAAATAGTGCGTACATTCATTGTAGTTTTCCGCGGAAAGGGTGATCGAAGCGAGCTGCGGATCACCGTCCTTCTAAGAGGCCACCGGATTAGGTCGAAGCCTGACCCCGCGTGCGAAGGCGGCGAGCCACGAGAACTGCGAACACGGCCGTTAACAGAACGAGAAAAAAGGGCAGCAGGAACCGGCTCCAAGAGATCGGTTCATGGGTCGTCACGACCTCCGTGGGCCGTTCTAAGTCCGCCCCGCTGCTTCGATCCGACCCAATGCGCCCAGCCACCCCAGGGGCGACAGAGGAACTCGTCTTGGTCGGCGTTTCTGCTGATATCCGGTTTCCGTTCGAGTCGATCCGATAATGTGAACGCCGAATCTCGTCATGCATCACGAAATTGTTAGGGAATTCAAGCTGAAATACACCGTCGAGAATTGCAGTGTTGATCTTGATGTCGGAAAACTCGATTGCCCGACTGGCCGATTCCTTTCCGTCGACGGTCGAATTGCACTGGATACGTTGCGGAAAAAAATGGGACGGCGCTGGTTCGGCAAAACTCTCGACGATATGCTCGCGGTAGACGACATGGCCATCAGATGTCTCGCACCGGTACTCGACCCGATCGATCAGGTAATTGACGTTCGGGCTGAGTCGGATATCCACGCGCCAACTACTCTTTTTCTGTGGTGAAGGGTCGAAACGGAGCCTGATGCGATGACCGCCATCGCTAGCAGTGCAACTTGTGGCCTTTGCCACAAGTTGCTCCAATGAAACAAACTCCATTGTACCCGGGATGTCCAGCAGCATCATGGACAAGCCGGCGAGATCACATTTGCTAACCGGGTAATCGGTCTTGGTCCGCCGTGTAGCAGCGGCTTGCGTTGCTCCACCCGCAGTCATCCGGTCAAATGAAGTGATTTCGTCCCCGCGAACGACCGTCGATTCGGCGATCGTGGCTGAATTAGTATCGACCCGTACGCGATCGAGCGATCGCCAGTATTTACCGGCAATCTCACTAATGCTATTCGGAGGGGTTTTGCTCTTCACGTTGACTCGGCATGACAGCGAGTGAATGGAATCACGGCCAGCTTTATGTTTTTCTTCAATGATCGCGGCCCTCCCATCAAGTTTCGGTGGCTCCGCAATTAGTGAAGGAAAGACGATGCTCAGCGCCAGCCCTAATCCGACGACTGTCAATAGCCTTGAATCACAAAAAGCCAATTCGAGGATCTGGCGCGCAAATCGGAAGAGCGACTTCGGCGCAAACAAGAGTGTATCCATTGCTTCCTCTCAATTCCTGATCGGAATTCGTCCTTCCCAGCAATCGCTCACCGACTTGTCTCAGCAATGTAGCCTACGGACCCCCATTTGGGTTACAGATGGGTAAGTCGGCTCCACATGGCTTAAGTAGGTTTGCGCTGCACTGGCCAATACAGGGCCAAATTATGCTCATGTCGGGGATGTAGCAGCTTGTCGCCGTAGTCTCCATGCAAAACCAATGTTGCACGCCACCCGGATCGAACACGCAGGTCTCGCAAGTTGGTCCGCCCATGGGAATTGGCGCAAGCTGTCTGCAATACTTCGAGTCACACAAAGCCGGATAGACAAGGCCAGGCACACCTGCGGCGCTCGCTGGCCTGGGTGCCAAATTCCACGCGGTTGCCGCTATCGCGAAAAGTGACACGACGTACGCAATGATCCTAACAGACTTCATGGTTGCACCTCAAGTGGAGATGTAGGAACGATTCCCCTACCTATATAGGCTCCCAAACTCTTCAAAGCGTACAAGTATTTCGACCGATTTTTGAAAATAGTTTGCTTACCAAGCCTCGCGCTGGTCCAATGGAGGCGTTCCAAAACGGCCTGACATCGGTGAATCCAATGTCGGAGCGCCCAGAAAATGAGCAGGCAATCGACCTCGTGCGGCGGGCGCGCGCGGGCAGCCGTTCGGCAATCCCAGCGATGATCCGGGCGTTCGACGCTATCCTTCGCGACATGCTCTGGGGGGGCCAGTTTGGGCTGATGCGGCGCTATGACCATCGCTGCTCCGACTCCGACAACGTCGAGGACGCATTGGGGGAGGCGTGGCGCGACCTCGACCAATTTCGGGGCGATACGCAAGAGGAGCTTTCTGGCTGGTTGCGAGAGATTCTCGAGCGGAACTTTCGCGATCGAATGCGCTCACTGCACCGCGCGAAACGCGACATTCGCCGCGAGCAATCACTTTCCGCCACCGGCGACCATGGTGAGAATTCAGCGGCGAAAGTCGCTGCCCCAAGCGCCTCGCCACTCGGCGAACTTGTATACAGGGACGACATCAAGGAGTTGGAATCGCGGTTGCACATGCTCCCGCCGATAGTGGCCGCTGCGTTGAGGGCGTGGTCGGATGGCGCATCGTGGGATGCGATTGGCCGACATCTAGGTTGTACTCGGGCAGCGGCACGACAGACATTTCGGCGGGCCATTTTGAAATTGCGCCGATTAAATAACTAGGACATTCTGATTCTGGTGCAACGATTGGCGCTATCGTGCCGGCCCGGTGGCTCGGAATGGTTGCACATTGCCGCGGTCTCAATTCTAATATCGCCGACCATCCGTCATTCGAGGGTCCGTCCACGCGTCGCGCGGCGCGTCGATTTTCCGATCGAACCACGCGCTACCGCTTGGCGATCGTTGGCCGGAGAAGTTTCTCGGCTTCTTCGTCGGTGAATTGTTCCCTGACGATTCCAATGGGGTCGCTCACGGCAGCAAGTCGGCGACGCGGATTTGCGCTTGGGGCGCGGCCAGCGGTGAGACGACATCGTTTTCCGTGAGAAGCGTCACATCAGCGTAACGAAAGCCGTGAGCTTGGCTGGCATCGGGCACGGGTCGACGGCGGATTTCCAGGCGCCGATCAACCAGATTGATGACCCAATAATCCTGGATCCGCGCGGCCGCGTACAGATGAGCTTTGTCGCCAGTGTCGTAGGCCAGCGAACTCTCGCTGATGTCGACGACGAGTTCCGCCGTGGTTGGTTTTCGCCGGGCAAAATCGCGCGGAGATCCCGCAACGACCGCGATATCGGGCGCCAAGTCCGTATCTTGCGCTACGACCAACGACATTTGAACGCGAACATTGAAGCCGCTCTGAAAGACGCTCTTTAGAGTGTAATCGGTCAATCCCGTGGCGGTATCATGTGGCGGGTTCGGGAGGGGCATGTCCAGAATCTCCCCGTTGACGAGAATCACGCATTCACCCTCGAACCACCCCTCATCGCCGAGTTGATGGAATTCGTCGCTCGTCCACTTTTTGCGTGGCGGCGGGTTGAATGAAACGCCCGTTGTCGCGGGCGGCCCCGGCGGAATGAGAATCGCCGACATGTTTTGCCCTCCACATACTCTTCGGGTCCATCATACCTGAGTTCGAAGTGCCAGACCAGGATTCGCATCTTCGGGTAATGTCTCAGTTTGTGGTGCGGCCGTCTCGGCTGCACTGCGCAGGCGGGACGCCCGCACCACAAGCCAGCCAAACTGACCCACTACCCATCTTCGGGTAATGTCTCAGTTTGGAAGCGGGGCAAGTTGCCAGACTGAAACACTACCCGCTGAATGCTCAGCACAAGGGCGAAAGGGAAACGTGATTGACGGCGCGTTATTTTGGGTCCGCGCGCCGAATAAAAATTACTTAACTATTTCAGCATCAATCAGTTACGGATAAACGTCGAATTGCAAACGTGACCCCGAAATGTCACGTGCCCGCGTGTCGTTTTTGGCTGCGGACGTGTCGCTCCGCAGCCCAAAATCGGTCACTTCTTCACGACCGAAACTTTGAAGTTTGGCGACGGGACCGTTTGTGCCGCGGCGACGCCGGTCACGTTGACGTCGGCTTTCTCAATCGGTGCGGCAGTCGCGGCGGCGGTGACTTCGATTTCCACGTCGTTCTTGCCGGCCGGGATGGGCGTCTTGGGAGCGGTCACGCCCGCCGGGAGATTCTTTACTTCCAGGTCGATCGCGCCGGCGTAGCCGCCCTTGCGCTTGGCCGTCACCTTGAGCTTCGCCTTGTCGCCGGGCTTGAGCGGGGGCAGAGCAGCGGCGGTTAGGTCAAACGGCAATGTGAGCGTGAGCGGTGCGTAGATGGGCAGCGCGAAGTCCTTCCCGCCGACTTTGCCCTTGGCGATGAAGACCAGCGGGAACGAACCGAGGCCCGCGTTCGCGGCCGCATTGAGCGGAAATTGAATCTCGTTGGCGGCCTTGGCGATCGGCTTCGGAGCGGAGGTCACGTTGGGCGGCAAGGCAACGGGAGTGATGGCGATTTCCTCGGCGAAACCGGCGTTGCGGGTGGCGGTGAAG
>JBGQCZ010000361.1:0-6035 GCA_041495645.1 Gemmataceae bacterium
CCCATTCGAGCGTTGGCGATGAATGCCGGCACGGGTCATTTGTTGACGGCAGGAGACGACAAGACGGTCAAGGTCTGGAACGCCACTGCGCCGACGCCGGAGCGAACTTTTGCCGGCGCGGGTGATGCGGTGCTTGCCGTGGCGGTGGCGAAAAACAACACATTGCTTGCAACGGCCGGGACTGACAAAACGATTCGCCTCTACAACTTCGCCGATGCGAGCTTGATCGGCTCCGTCGCCGCTCCGGCCGCCGTGCGAAGTTTGAACTTTCATCCGAGCAACACATCGCTCTTGAGCAGCGGCGACGACAAGGCCGCGACGTTGTGGAACGTGGCCTTCACCGCGGGCAATCCGCCGCCGCCGGAGTTCGGCAAACCCATTCAAGCGTTCGCTCATCCGGCCGGCGTGCCCGGCGCTGCGTTGTCGGCCGATGGCACGATGCTGGTTTCGGCGGGCGACGATAAGTTGGCCCGCACTTGGAAAGTCGCGGCCGACGGCCCGACCAAGAACTTCGCGCACCCGAATTACGTTGACGCCGTCACATACAACCCGAAGGGCGACCTGCTCGCCACCGCCTGCCACGACGGCAATGTGCGCATCTGGGACATCGCCAAGGCGACGCAGCTGCGGGCGATGGTCCACACTGCCCCGAATGCCATGTCTCAGCAGCCGCCGGCAGTCTACAGCGTGGCCTGGAGCCCGGATGGCACGCAGATTGCCTCGGGTGGACTCGACAAGGTCATCAAGATTTGGACCGCCGCCGACGGCAAGCTCGTGAAGGAAATCAAAGGCTACGACGAGAAGACCTCGCCCAAGGGCCATAGCGCCGGCGTCTTCAGCGTGGCCTTTTCTTCTGACGGCAAGCAAATCGTTTCCGGATCGAGCGATCGCTCGATCAAGCTGTGGAACGCGGCCGACGGCGCGTTGGTTCGCGAGTTCGTGAATCCGAACCTGCCGGCCACGCCAATGCAGCCGCCGGTTTCGCACCCGGGCTGGGTTTATTATTTGCGCTTCATGCCCGATGGGAAGCTGGTCAGTGTTGGCAACGCCCCGCGCAATCGCGGCTACATCGCCGTGTGGAACCCCGCCGACGGCAAGCTGATTTCGGGCGTGGAGTTGCCCCTCGGCCATTTTTACGGCGTGTCGGTGACGCCGGAAGGCAACTTCGCGATCGCCTGCGGCCCCCGCGGCCGGCAAATCCCGCAAGCCGACGCGGTGATATTGAAGCTGCCGAAGTGACTCGATCGCCGTCACAACGAAACTGTAGCCGCAGGCTTTAGCCTGCGCGGGGCAGCATTCGCTCCCCCCACGCAAGCTAAAGCCTGCGGCTACGAGGATCAAGATATGCTTGGCGCGGCGGGTACTTCGCGAGCTTGACGGCTTCCAAATCGCGACGCCAGACGGCGATGCGCTGGCCGCGATACGTTGCGGTCATCCCTTCGTAATAGGCGTCGCCGGGCCGGCGCGAATCGGCCCGCACGACCAGTGCGGGCAACGGCGGAAGCTTCAACCGCCGGCATTCGCGGCCGATTTCCCCCAGCGAGGCATACAGTTCGCGGCTGCGATGGGTGATGGTTTCGAATTCGTCGGAAGTGTCGCGCAGTTGCCGGGCAAGCTCACCGTAAGTGATGCGCGGATCGGTTTGCTTCAAGCGACGGCGCAAGATCTTGTAAACCGCACTTGCTAACGGCGACAGGCGCTTTCCTCCCGAATCGGAGTGCCGCATCACGATTTCTTTTGCGATTGTTCGAGACGGCTCTTGAGCCGCGATACTTCACGCTCGGCTTCGCGGCGGGCCTGCCGCTCATGATCGAGTTCGTGTTGAAGTTGTTCGGCGCGCTGCCGTTCGCGTTCGGCCTTGCAGCGCTCTTCCCCGAGTTCCGTGCGAATCTGGTCCAAATGACTGAGCCATTCGCCCGGCAACGGCAACAATTCACCGCGATGCCAGAACCGAGCCCATTCGTTTAGTAAACCGACTTCCAGGTTCAATTCCGGGATGGCATAGCGGCCGTGTTCATTGGCCACGACCGACTTGTATTTTTTGCCGCCCAAATGAAAGAGCGTGAGGTCCAAACCATCCGGGTAAAAGATGAGATAGTACGGCACCTTCAGTTCTTTTTCGTAGCGGTCGAAATTGTCATCGTAGTCCTTGCGCTGATTGTATTTCGACACGTATTCGAGGACCCAGAATGGCCCGACCGGCTGAGTCGGGACATCGAAACTGCCTTTGGCCTGAATCGGTTCCTTGTAAACGACGACCATGTTGTCGGGCACCACCTGCCTCGGTCGCCGATGTCCTCGCAGCGGATACTGAACGAGCAATTCATTGAATACCTGCACATCCGGCCGGCGCGCGCGAACCAATTCCAGACTGACGAGCGTGATTTTCCGCTGGGTGGCTTGGGCGACGGCTTCCATGAAGTGCTCCGGCGGAAGATCGCGCAAATAGGCCTGGGCCGCTGCGGAATACTCGGCTTCGAGCAAATCGCGGGGTTTGGTGCTCGCCATCCTCAATCTCCGAAATTACGTCCTGAATTGCTTCGCCTAATGTAACTTCATTCGCCCGATCGGACAATCGCATTCCGGGGGCGGTCGTATACAAAGTCCACGTCGAACAATTGCGAGCGAGACAACGATGAACCCTCTTCAGCAAGTCGATCCGGAGATTTGGCAGGCCATTCAAGGCGAGCGGCGGCGGCAGCAGGATGGTTTGGAGATGATCGCCTCCGAGAATTACACCAGCCCGGCCGTGATGACGGCGCAAGGCTCGGTCCTCACGAACAAGTACGCCGAAGGCTATCCGGGCAAACGATACTACGGCGGCTGCGAATACGTCGACGTGGTGGAGCGGGTGGCGATTGAACGTGTGTTGAAGCTATTCGGCGCTGAGCGGGCCAACGTGCAGCCGCATTCCGGGGCGCAAGCGAACATGGCCGTGTTCATGGCCGCGTTGCAGCCGGGCGACACCATCCTTGGCCTGGACCTGGCCCACGGCGGGCATCTCACGCACGGCATGAAGCTCAATTTCTCGGGCAAGTATTTCCGCGTCGTGGGCTACGGAGTGCGCCGCGATACCGAACGCATCGACTACGATCAACTGGCGGCTCTGGCACGCGAACACAAACCGAAACTGGTCATTGCCGGCGCGAGCGCGTATCCGCGTGAGATCGACTTCACCAAGTTCGCCGAGGTTTGCCGCGACGTCGGCGCGCTCTTGATGGTGGACATGGCGCACATCGCTGGACTTGTTGCGGCCAAGCGACATGCTGATCCGGTTCCTTATGCCGAATTCGTCACCAGCACGACGCACAAAACGCTGCGCGGGCCGCGCGGCGGGTTCATTCTCTGCAAGAACGATTGGGGCAAGAAGATCGACTCGGCCGTGTTTCCCGGCATGCAGGGCGGGCCGCTCATGCACGTGATCGCGGCCAAGGCGGTCGGTTTCGGCGAAGCGCTGCAACCTTCCTATCGCCAATACATCGACCAGGTGATTCGCAATGCCCAAACGCTGGCTGAAGAATTGAAACGACTCGGCTTTCGCATCGTCTCCGGCGGAACCGACACTCATCTATTGTTGGTGGACGTGACCCTACGCGGGCTGACGGGCCAGGTCGCCGAATCGGCCCTCGATCACGCCGGCATCACGGTGAACAAGAACAAGATTCCCTTCGACGAACGCCCGCCGCTCGATCCCTCGGGCATTCGCATCGGTTCGCCCGCTCTCACGTCGCGCGGCATGAAAGAAGCGGAAATGCGCACGATCGCCGGTTGGATCGGCGAGGCGCTGGAGAATGCCAGCAACGGCGAAATGCTTGGACGCATTCGCGGCAAAGTGGTCGAATTGGGCAAACAATTCCCGGCGCCCACGAACGCGGAATGATCACAAGAATTCCAAGAGCAAAATCAGAGCCAGGACAGCCACCGTAATCAAGAGTTCAACGCCGGTGTAAATGGCGATCGCCGTGTTGTTCGATTTGCCGCTGCTGCCGTTGTAAGCCGAACCACAATTCTGACAGGCCACGTGGTTGAGGATCATCGGCCCGATAAATCCGCCCCACCAGGTGAAGGCGACGCGCTGGGCGGCGTCCGAACCGCAATCGGGGCAGGTCATGTAGCCACTGCGGCCGCGCTCCTGGCCGCGTCGCCTTCGCCGCCGTCGTCTCGGCCGATCGTCATCGTCGTCATCATCATCGTCATCCGCAACCCGGCGTTTGCGTCGCGGGCGGTCTTCCTCTTCGTCGTCATCGACTGCTTCGGCCATCGGGACATCGTCGTTATCCGGCTTGGGTTTGGCACGAATTCCCGACGTCTTCGCGCCCGCCTTGACCGGCTTTCGAACCACCGGCTTTTCCGTCACCGCTTCGGCGTCGTCCACTGCCTCAAAGCCCGATTCTTCAACGGCCTCGAATCCGGTTTCCACGTCGTCTTCGGCGGCCGGAATCTGGATTGGCTTCTTACAGCCGGGGCATTTGGCGCGCTTGCCCGCAAAGTGGTCCTGGGCCGTCACGTTCTTTCCGCAGTGCGTACAGTTAAACTTGATCATCGCCGGGTGTATCCTCGGTGGACCTTGATATCCGGTGGCGAACATAGCAATAGTACATAGTCCGGCCCCGTCCGACATGTAACGGCGCGTTGCCGATCGCCCAGTTCATGAAGAGTTCGGGTTGGGCGAGCTGTTGGGGTCTTCCAAGCGCATGGGACCGTGTGCTATTGTAATGGGTCCGACCGCCGCAGGAGTTTGATGTGAGCACCGCAGTCGAGCAAGAAAAACATGTCCCCGCCGCCGGACCGTGGCCAGGACAGCCGGCAAGCGAGCGACTTGGGCCGTCTTGGCTCAATCATCTGAAAGCGCTCTTCGGTGGGCCAGCGCAGCGGCGCTTGGCCCAAGCGGCATTGCAGGTCGATCAAATGCGCCACTGGGAAGCCGAGTTCGAAAAACTCAGCGAAAACGAGCTGCTGCTGAAAGCCAAACGAATGCGCGGTCGCGCACGCGGCGGCGAAAAGCTCGATAAGTTGCTTCCCGAAGCTTTCGGCATGGTGTGCGTATCATCGCAACGAACCCTCGCGATGCGGCCGTACGACGTGCAGCTCGCCGCCGGAGTGATTTTGCATCGCGGCGCCATCGCCGAACTGGCCACCGGCGAAGGCAAGACGCTTTCCGCCGCCTGCCCGGTCTTTCTCAACGCCCTGACCGGCCGCGGCGTCCACGTCACCACCGTCAACGACTACCTCGCCAAGCGCGACGCCGAATGGATGGGCCCGGTCTACCAGATGCTCGGGCTGAGCGTCGGATTTCTTCAGCAGAAGATGTCCGACGTTGAGCGGAAGCAGATGTATCAATGCGACGTCACGCACGGAACGGCCAGCGAGTTCGGCTTCGACTTCCTCCGCGACAAGCTCAAACGGCAGGGCCAGGGTGCGAATCAGGGCACGTCGGTGTTGTCGCCGTGGCTCAACGCCGAAGGAGAAAACGCCGGCGCCATCGACCCGCGGGTTCAGCGCGGGCATCACTACGCGCTCGTGGACGAGGCCGACAACGTCTTCATCGACGACGCCCGCACGCCGCTCATCATTGGCGGTCCTACACGTGCCGCCACGCCCGACGAGTGCATCGTCTATCATTGGGCCGACGGCATCGCCCGCACCATGATCCCCAACGAACACTTTTTCCTGGACGAGAAAAAGAACAAGATCGAGTTGACCGATCCGGGCCGGCATTTGATTCGCTGGTCTAACGCGCCTTCCGGCGAGCATTCGCACGCCATGGACAAATTGCAGGAGCACGTCGAGCGGGCGCTTTGGGCCCACAATCGTTACCGGCTCGACCAGCATTACATGATCGACAAGGACAAAGTGGTGTTGGTCGACGAATCCACCGGCCGAGCTCAGCCCGACCGCCATTGGCGCGACGGCATGCACCAGGCGGTCGAAGTGAAGGAAGGCGTGACCGTCACGAAAGCGACCGAACACGCGGCTCAGATCACCTACCAGAGCTATTACCGGCAATACAAAAAGCTGGCGGGCATGACCGGTAC
>JBGQCZ010000362.1:0-6016 GCA_041495645.1 Gemmataceae bacterium
AGGCGACGACGCAGGCCGCGTTGGCTGCTTGATGCGAACCGAGCAATCCCAATTCCATCGCCGGCCAAGTGCGATCGCGCGTGCGGATCGCCACGCGCGGGTGTTGCCGTTCACCCGGTTCGTATGTGAACGACAAGTCGCGGCCCAATTGCACGAGGCGGCAGCCGCGTGTGGCGGACGCGTGCTCGATCACCGCACGAGCTTCGGGCGCGAGTGCGCCGCTGACCACGGGACGGCCCGGCTTGATGATCCCGGCTTTCTCGAAGGCAATCCGGGCGATCGTGTCGCCGAGAATCTTCGTGTGGTCGTAACTGATGCTGGTGATGATGGAGCAAATCGGCTCGCAGACATTGGTGGAATCGAAGCGACCGCCGAGGCCGACCTCGATCACGGCGATCTCAACGCGACGCCGGACAAAGTGAAGGAACCCGAGCGCCGTGCCGATTTCGAAAAAGGTCGGTTGCAACGAGGCGGGAATCAGGTCGCGAATCTCGGTCAACACGGCCGCGAGTTCGTCGGGCGAAATCGGTTCGCCATTGATTTGAATGCGTTCCTCGACGGCGCATAGGTGCGGCGAAGTGAACAAACCCGTGCGATAACCGGCGGCGCGCAAGGCGCGAGCCAGCATAGCGGAAGTCGAGCCTTTGCCTTTGCTGCCGGAAACATGGACGATTCGCAGGCGGCGATGAGGATTGCCCAGGAGCGCGAGCAGGGTGCGGATTTGATCGAGCGTCAAGTCGCCGGGATTGGGGGTGCGCCGCTCGTAGTCGATGCGGCCGTACCACCAGGCGATTGCTTCATCGTAAGTCATCATTTGAAAGAGTGAAGGATGAAGGATGAAGGATGAATGCGTTTATTCATCCTTTAGCCTTCATCCTTCATCCTTTCCGCGTTAAGCCTTGGCGGGCTTGGCCTTTTCCTTGGTTTCGGCGGCAAACTTCGCCTGTTTGTCGCGGGCCTTGGCCGAGTCGATGTCCCAAAGCTCCTCTGGCAATTCCACATAGCCGGTTCGGCACGGGATGGGTAATTCCACCGGCTGCCCCGGCGACAGGTCGTGCATGGCCCGGACTTTGTCCTGAATGCGCATAAGCCCTTCGAGCAGAGCTTCGGGCCGCGGCGGGCAACCGGGGACGTACACATCGACCGGCACCACGAGATCCACGCCCTTGACCACGTTATAACCGTATTTGTAATACGGCCCGCCGCCGCAGGTGCACGCGCCCATCGCGATCACGAATTTCGGATCGGGCATCTGGTTGTACAACCGGCGGACCCGGCTCGCCATTTTGTAATTGACCGTGCCAGCCACGATCATCAGGTCCGCTTGCCGCGGCGTAGCGCGAAACGCGCCGGCCCCGAAGCGGTCGATGTCGTACCGGCTCGCGCCCGTCGCCATCATCTCGATCGCGCAGCAAGCCAAGCCGAACGTCATCGGCCACATGCTCGACTCGCGCGCCCAGTTGATTGCCTGTTCGAGCGTGCTGGTAATCACGAACTCTTCGTTCAAATGACCTTCGAGCCAACCCATTTTGCACCAGAGGTCAGAAGCCAGAGGTCAGAAGCCGGAGGTCAGAAGCCAGAGGTCAGAAGCCAGAGGTCAGAAAGTGACCGCGCTGACTTCTGACCTCTGATCACTGACTTCTTGTTTTTGTGCAGCGATGCTGCGCACCCAGTCGAGGTCGCCGCGTTTCCACAGGTAAGCGAAACCGACCAGCAAGACCACAAAAAACACGAGAATATCGAGGAACGCAATCAAGCCAAACGCCGCGGCCGCCTCGCGCGTCTGCTCCGCGGGAGTCGGGTCTTTTTTCCTGCGATTCACGTCGTTTTCGCGCTCGGAGCGCGTTTGCAACGGACCAGTCGCGTCTTTGACCGATTGCTCGAACGCTTTCCATCTGAGCGGTGTTTCGCCTTCGGGAACGTTCTCGCCCCGCTCGGCGCCGCCGATCCGCCAGTATTCCGGCGGGTAGATTTCCCGTGTCATGGCGATTCGTTGATCCGCCGGCAGGTCCGTCTTGGCCAGCGCATTCGCCTTGCCGAACACGACGGCCCAGGGAAAGAAGAACGCCATTTCCACGTCGAAAATGACGAACAACAGAGCCACGACATAAAAGCGCAGATCGAACTGCACCCACGAACTGCCGATGGTCGGCTCCCCGCACTCATAGATCGTCGCTTTTTCGGCGTCCATCCGCATCGGCCGCACCAACCGGCCAATCGTCAGGTGAATGAAAATGAAGAACGCGCCGACCGCGGTGAATAGCAGTGCGTAGGCGAGGAGAGTCGGCATGATGCACCAAATCAGAGTCAGAAGTCAGAGATCAGAAGTCCGAAATAGAAGTCGTGTCAGAGCGAACTTCTGATCTCTGACTTCTGATCTCTGACTTCTGACAGGGGTTTCCGGCCCGCGAAGCCGGTGTTGGTCTCGTGCCACCATTCGAGCCGCGGTTCGCCCAACTTCCAGCAAAGACAAATCTCGCGGCCGTCTTTCAGGCCCGGAAAATCGACCAGGCCCATGGACAGATCTTTCATTTCCACCCCCAGGCCGGTCAATTCCTCGACGCATTCCTGCAACCGCTCGGAGTCGCTTTCCAGGGCTGCCTGCTCTTCTTCCAGTTGGCCCTGCGTGATGAGGCCCTTTCCCACCCCGCCTTGATTGAGGCGTTCGAGGCGCGCGTGGCGGTCGCGCAAGGCGTGCGCAAAGCGCGAGATGTCCTTCACAATTGACTCGACCAACGGCAGCATGGCGTTGGCCTGTTCGGGCGTGAAGAACTTGCGTTTTTTCGGTTCGGCAATCATGTCAACAACTCATTTGGATTCGGGTGGGGAGGATGCGGCGTCAGCGGGTTTCTCCGCCGGCTTGGGAGGATCCGGTTTCTTTTCCCAAACGGGCCCGACTTGCAGTTTGCTGGCTGCAATCGCGGTCGGATTCAACGATGCCTGGCCCCATGCGGCCTCCAACGGCAGCGCCGCGAAGTCCACGATGCAGCCGTCGCGGCTGAAACAGCTCTGATCGAAGGTCGAACCCATATAGATGCAGTCCACCGGGCACGGATCGACACACAGCGCGCAAAACATGCACTTCGTGTAATCGATCTTGAAGCCCGTGACCTTGAAGCCCTTGAGCGGCGGGGTGGCCTTTTCCTTGTCGATGTAGATGCAATCGACCGGACAAGCGCGGGCACATTTGTCGCAGCCGATGCAGGTGGTCAGGTCGAAGCGATGAAACCCGCGATAACGCGGTTTCACGGGGACTGGCTTCTCTGGATACTCGTAATGTTGCGTGAACGTCTGCCGGCGAAAGGTCTGCAGCATGTACCACATGGTAATGTACATACCTTGGGCGATGGTTAGGGCCGCCAACCGGACGTTGCGGAACCAGGCGCGCATGGCTCGCTCGCGACAGAGTATCGATCGGGGCGTCGGCAATTCGATTATAGAAGACATTCGGACTCCGGCGAGTGTAACGCTGGCGGCTACGAACCCGAATACCGCATTCGGCCGATTGGTGCGCGCAGGCGTCTTGTTTTGCACCGACCAATTCGGGTACGATGTTCTTACCAAACCGCGAGGACCAATTCATGATCGTTCGTTGCCTGCTGGTCATTGTGCTATCAGTGCCTCTTGTTGGCTGCGGGCCCACGGACACGCCTGAACCGCCGGCTTCACCCGCGGACAAACCGGCCGAAAAACCGAAGGACACTCCCAAGCCTGTCGCGTCCAAGAAGAAGGCGTTGAATCCGGCCGGCACGATTTCGCTGGAGACGTTCGAAGACGGCCGGCGGCGCGTGTTGGTGGAGGCCGCCGTCTGCTTGCGCGAAGGGCCGCTGGAATTGCTGATGTGCCGCCGCAACACCAAAGAGCACGAGGCCATCCTGCACACCGAGGCCTTTGCCAACGACATTCATGCTGCTTTGTTGGCCACCGGCGCCAAGGTTGGCTCGCCGGTCAAATATTCGAACGAAAAGCCGTTCTTCACCCCGGCAAGCGGCACATCGATCAAGATTTCGCTGCAATATGAAAAGAAGTCAGGCGTGACGGTGTCCGTGGACGCCAAGGAGTGGGTCCGCAATGCGAATAATCGCAAAGCCCTCGACAAGGATTGGGTATTCGCCGGCAGCCGGCTCTTCCAGGATCCCGAGGAACCAAAGACGCCTCCCTATTACCTCGCCAACAATGGCGACGTCATTTGCGTTTCCAACTTCGTCGATGCCATGCTCGACCTGCCGATCAACAGCCCCAAGGAAAACAACGAATTGGCGTTTGAAGCGTGGACCGAACGCATTCCGCCGCTGGAAACGAAGGTCACGGTGATTCTGGAGCCGGTGATCGAGAAGAAGGAAAAAGAAAAGGACAAAAAGTGACGCATGATTGGTGCCGCACCCGGCTGGTAAAGCCATGTGGGACGTTGTGATTGCGGGCGCCGGCGCGGCGGGGTTGATGGCGGCGATTCGGGCGGCCGAACGCGGCCGGCGCACTCTTTTGCTCGAAAAGAACCGCAAGCCGGGCGTTAAGATCCTCATGTCCGGCGGCACGCGCTGCAACATCACGCACGACACCGACAATCGTGGCATTGTCGGAGCCTACGGTCCCGCCGGCAAATTTCTGCATTCGGCACTTGCGGCCCTGAGTGTGCCAGACACGATTGCCTTTTTCGAAGCCGACGGCGTTCGCACCAAGATCGAAGAGACGGGCAAGATCTTTCCGGTGTCCAACAAAGCGCTCGACGTGCTCAAGGCGTTGCTGCGGCGCTTGGAGCGAAGCGGTGCGATTTTGGCTCTTGGTGAGTCGTTGCTCGATGTGAACCGGGTTGATGGCGGCTTTTCGGTCATTACCTCCACGCGCACAGTGACTACGCCGAAAATCATCATCACGACCGGCGGAAAATCCTATCCCGGCAGCGGTACGACCGGCGACGGCTACACAATTGCGGCCAAGTTTGGCCACACAATCGTGCCGCCGCGACCGGCATTGACGCCGATTACGGTCGAAGCGCCGTGGATTGCCGGACTGCGCGGCGTCACGCTGCCCGACACGGGCCTCAGCATCCTCGAGGGCGACAAGCCGCTGATCGCCAAACGCGGCTCGTTGCTGTTCGCACACTTCGGACTAACTGGCCCGGTGGCGCTGGACGCAAGCCGGGCGGTCAGTGGCCATCCGCGGCCCGCGATGCTCCAGCTCGAGTTGGACTTTCTTCCGGGCCTGAAAGAAGGCGAGCTAGATGAGTTTCTGCGACTGGAGTCGCTGGCGCGAGGGAAGAAACAACTCGCCGTGCTGCTAGCCGAGAAATTGCCGCGACGACTCGCGGATGCGCTGCTGATGCTGACGGGTCAGCCGCTCGATCGGCGGGCAACTGGCTTAAGCCGAGCGGATCGTGCGGCGCTCGTCGTCGCGGTGAAGCGACTGCGTGTGCCGGTTCGCGGCACGTTGGGCTTCGAGAAGGCGGAAGTGACGGCCGGCGGCGTGTCGCTGAGCGAAGTCGATTCGCGCGATATGCAGAGCAAACTTGTGCTTGGTTTGTATTTCGCGGGCGAAGTGCTCGACCTCGACGGCCCAATTGGCGGTTACAACTTTCAAGCCGCCTGGAGCACCGGCTGGCTGGCCGGTTCCGGTGTTTGAAACGCAATGGACAGGCATGTTCCGCGTGGCAAGCGCGATCAAACTGCCGCAATTCTCCGTAGACTGCTTGGGACCATTCGTGATGCCCGTCGTTTTCCGGAGCGTTGCTTGTTCCTGTTTTTAGTCGGCATGGCCTGTCTCTTTCCGGCGTCGCTGTATTGCCTGTTTCTGGCAATGCTGCACCAGCGGCGGCGGCCGACGATCATCTCGGGGCAATGGGACTTCGCCGGCGTGTTGATCGCCTTATCGGGGTTCTTGTTGGTCGGCGGGTCCACGTTAATATTGGCGTTGGAAGGCCGGGCGCGCGATTGGTTCATTCGCGGCGGATCGTGGCAGGATCTGGTCACGATGCAAGCGCGCGAGCGGGGGCTGACTCTGATATTTTGGGGCGGATACG
>JBGQCZ010000363.1:0-6016 GCA_041495645.1 Gemmataceae bacterium
ACCTTCGCGACCGTGGCCTCGGCGTCCTTCAGCAACTCATCAACCTTTCCATGCTCATTGCTAACCTCGGCAATAATCTTGCTGACGAGTTCGCGTCGCCCGCTTGCGTCGTCGGGCGGCAGGGGCTGTTTCGGAAAATACTTGCTCCAGAGTTGGCGAGCGATCACTACCATTTCGCGTTCGACGCGCTCGGCCTCGCTCTCGGCATCTTTTAGCACTTGCTCGGCGCTCAACCCCGCGTCCAATTCCAATTCGAGTTTCTTGGCGAATTTCTCCTTGCCGAGCCGCCAATCGCCGTTTGCTCGCGGCAGCAGTTCCTTTTCCAGGAATTGCTGGTAATCGCGCAGGGCCGGCAATGCTTTTTGACAGGCCGCCTGGAGTTGGCTGCCTTGCGGATTTTCGCCGGTGATCTCGAAAATGCCCTTTTCGTAAAAGGCGATCGCGCCCTGGTTTTGGCGAATCGCCACTTTGGCGTAAGTCTCCGGCGGATCCTTAAGGCTCTCCTTGGC
This sequence comes from Gemmataceae bacterium, assembly GCA_041495645.1. Classification (GTDB taxonomy): domain Bacteria; phylum Planctomycetota; class Planctomycetia; order Gemmatales; family Gemmataceae; genus JBGQCZ01. The sequence goes on from JBGQCZ010000363.1 coordinate 510, forward strand.
CGCCGCGATCACCTTGGGAATGAAACCGATCCGCGAAATCGCGTTTTGGATGCTGCGCTCTTTGGCGAGGGTCGATTGGGTAAGCAGCGTGAAGACACTGTCGCTGAGGGCTTCGTTGTAGACGCGCGGATCCTGTTCGTAGACGCGCGTGTTCTCGAACAGCCACAGCGATTTCTTCAACTCGTGCGCCAGGATTTCGAAGTCGATCTGGCTTGAACGCGACAGCTTCGGGTATTCGAGTTGCTTCGCAAGATCGGCGAGCGCCTGTTTGGTGCGTTCGATCGTTGCCGCACGAGCTTTCGGGGAAAGATCATCCAGCAGATGATCGTAGCGATGATCGCCGAGGCGCGTGGCGTAGCTCGGCGCGTGCTTCATTTCCTCATCGAGATACTTGCGAAAGAACGCTTCGAGCTTCGCGTTTTCCTCGTTCGCGGCCAGAATCGGCGCGGTCAGCCACAACGCGGTCATCAGCACTCCCAGGGGGCGCATCATGATGTCACCAATGTAGAAAGTTGCTCCACCGGTTTTGCTCGAAACGGGACAAATCGCGGGCAGTCGCCTGCAGTTTGCGCCACGCGTCGATTGTGATGGCGTCAGCGCACAAATGTTTACTATTTTGATCAACTAACTCTGTTTCTAAGGCGCACGATTTGGGCGCGCTCATGCTTGCGCCCTTACACCCTTACGGTTTCCCAAGCAGGAAACCGCTGGTTTTTGTCGCCGGCGCTATGACAGAACGCCGCGTTTTTCGAGATAGCGGACGATTCCAAGTACCAGGTCTTGAGTCGACTTGGTCGAGCAATCAATGGTTAGCTCGGGCTTGAGCGGCGCTTCGTACGGGTCATCGACACCGGTGAAGCCCATGCCCTTGCCCGCCGCCAAGGCCGCGCGCGCTTGTTTGTACAACCCTTTCGGATCGCGCTGCTCGCACACGGCGATTGGCGTATCGACAAAGATCTCGATGAACGGAATCGCGCCGGCCTTGTTTTGCTCGTGAATCTTGCGGGCGGCGTCGCGGTCCTTGCGATACGGACTGATGAAGCTGGTGCAGGTAATCAGTCCGGAGTCGGCGAACAGCTTGGCCACTTCGCCGATGCGGCGGATGTTCTCTTCGCGGTCTTCGGCGGAGAAGCCCAGTCCGAAGCGCTTGGCGGAGGTTTCCGCGTTGCCGCGCGAGTCCATGAGAATCTTTGGGCTGGCGTTCAAGCCGAAGCGGACGTTGTCGCCGTCCAATACATATGCCGCATGACCGTTGTTGAGCAGGACTTGTTCGAGCGCCACCGCCACGGTGCTTTTGCCCGACCCCGACAGGCCGGTGAACCACAGGGTGCAGCCCTGTTGCTTCAGCAATTTCCGTCGTTCGTTCGCCGTTACCGCTCCTTCGTGCCACGTAATCTGGGTGGCCAGAATCTCCGCCATGCTCGCGTCTCCAATGAGTGTGGATTCATGCGTCTGGAGTTGATTTAGTGGCGATCGTGTGAGTTGCACAGAGAATAGTCGAAAACACAAAGACACGAAGAAAATGATCTTCTTCGTGCCTTTGTGTCTTTGTGGTGAAAATGTCAGTCTTTAGCCGGAGCAACATTCAACACGCGGACTTTAGGCCGGGGCGCCGCCACCTGCACGGGCGACGGTGTTTCACAACGGGCGAGATTGCCGGCCTTGTCCGTTACTTCAAGGCGAACCAGCACCTCGGTGCCAACGCCCTTGGGCACTTCCCAGCGATGGCTGCCGGTGTTGGCGATGCGCTCCGCGATGAGCAGCCACGGACCAGTGGGTTGAGTCGCGTAATAAATCGAAATCGGCTGAGCGCCGAGATTCGCGTCCTTGGCCACCCAGGTGATGACCAGTTGGCCAGGATCTTTTTCCTCATCCACACCCGCGCTCAGCAGTTCCGCGACCGGCTTGGTTGTGTCGACATCGATCCAACCGTCGGCCGAATCGCCGGACTTGGGCGGCGGCGGGCACAGTCCGCGAACGGGCTTGACGCGGAACATGTAGCCGTACTTGCCGTCACCGGGGAATTCCGCGAGAGCAGGGCTCTTGCCGTCCTGGCTCACACCGCCCATCTGCCACGACCTGCCGTTGTCGGCGGTAATCCAGACTTCCACTTGCGCGATTCCCTTGGGCGCCGCATCCACGTCAAAATCAATGCGGCACCTGGTGGCGTTGACCATAACCGGAGCCGGCGTGATCGAATCGTTGAGCAAGGCTGCTTTTTCCGAAGTTGAAGAACTGGGTCCGATGATCTTGAGCGGCGCCGGCATTGTGACAGCCGGAGCGCTGGGTGGTGCTGGGGGCAGCGGAGCGGTTTCCGCGCCCGGTTCCGGCAGTTTCGCTCGCGGCCCCGCGGGCGAGCTGGGAGTCTTGACCAGTTTCAAGTCGATTTCGCGTTCGACGACATTGCCGGCCTTGTCGGCTGCATGCACGCGAACCTTGCTATCGAGGACGCTCGGGTTCGGAACCAGCACCACGCCCGGCGTGTTGGCCAGCCCCTCCATCGCCTTCCATGCGCCGTCGAGCGTCTGATATTCGATCTTCACCGACGAATAATCCGGGTTGGCGTCCAGCATTCGGCACTGCAAATAGACCTGTCCGGACGCCACGGTAAGCGGGCGAACGTCGATCTCGGGTGTCTGCGTATCGACCACGACGATCAGTCCCGGTTCCTCGCGGCTCGGGTCTTCAGGCGCCGCTTTTCCTGTTTTGTCCACGGTAACGATGCAAAAACAATATTCGCCGTCGCGGTCCGCGTGGAACGAGAATGCCGTCTGCGTGACGCCGGCATGATCCTTGCACACCCAGTCGCCGTCCGGCGTGCGTACGAATAACCTCAATTCCTTGAGCGAATCGCGCTCCTGTTCGTCGATTCGCACGGGAATGCGAAACGACGTCTTGCGCGAAAAGTACTTCTTGGGCCCAGTCGGCGAATCCTGGGCGAAACCGGTCGATCCCAACCCCAGGAATGCCGCGAGCGCGGCCCCCAATAGTCGTTTGTTCCAATTCACGGGCGAATCCCCCATTGCAAGTCCGGCAGCGCCGGACGTCCCCCTACTGGCCAATTACTTGAAATTCCAATGTCTGTCGGACCTTTCGTCCAGTCGGCACGTCGGTCGCTTCGAGATTCAGAGTGTAAACGCCCGGGGGCGTATCCGGAAGCTGGAAGCGATAGTGCTGGTAATAATCGTGTTGAGGCGTCAAGGTTTCATCCGGCTTTCCGCACATCACGGCACGCACTACCTCGCCGGCCGGAGCCCGGATTTCAAGCCGGCTGCGCAAATGGGCGCGAAAATCGCCTTGTTCCGATCGACGCGGTTGACTGCTTACGTTGCGAATCTCGGCGTAGATCTCGAGCATATCGCCGGGACGAAACGTCGGTTTCGAGCCCAATGCTTCGAACTTGCCAAACTTGGTTACTTGCTTGCAGAAGCAGAATTTGTCCATGACCAACGCCGCGCGCGGACGCAACATCCAGAGCAAGCTCTGAAGTTGATCGACCACGACGGCAACTTCGCGGGAGTCCGCTTTGGCCAGTCCGCTGTCGCTGACGCGAACCACCAGCGGAATGAGCGCTTGCAGCAAGTCGCGCTGGGCGGCATCGAGCGACTTCAGGGCCTCCCGAAAGTCTTCCGGACGCTTCTCGATGTAGCATCGCAGCGCATGCAACAGGGGCGGTTCTTCAGTGATGGCGGGCGGCAATTTCGCCGGCGCCGTTTCGTCCTTTGCGGGGCTTCCGGGAATCGTCAACGGCGGGACGACGGTGACGAATTCACCCGGCGAGTTGATCGTCGCCATTTTCAGGAACTGATCGTGCGGTGGCTCCGAGGATTCTTCCGACGCAGTCTGAGGAAGGCTTTCGGGCCGCGTGGGCAGCGGATTTTTTTTGAGTCCGCCTATTGGGCCCGACGTGACCGGGTTGTTCGAACCGTATTGAATGACACTGTAAGGAGTCCACGACGGGCCAGTCCAGAAAGTCGGCGCCGGAAACGCCGTCGCGTATTTCTGCTCGGGCAAAGCCGGAAGTGTTCGAGTCTGGGCTGTTGTTAGCGGATGCGTCGGACTCGGCTGACTTGAGTACCCCGTGCCCGGCTGTCCATAACCGTAATTCGGCAGTCGGCCAAAAACTGGTCCTGGCTGCCCGGTGAACGCCTGACCCGGCGGCAACTTCGTCGTCGGGCTGAAACAAGCCGGAAGCATGCCGACACAAATGCCGGGTACGAAGAGCCGCATCCAGTCGCGTGGCCTCATTCCGCGCCTCGCCAAACGCCGATCATCCGTCAATAATGGAGCTGAGCGGGGCGGGACGATAGCGGCCGCGGCGATTCCGGTCAAGTGAATAATTCAATCGTTGCCGCGGAATTCGCCGCACTGGCCGCGAATTCGCCGCCGCCTATTTATGACATTGAACCCAGTCTGCCGAATCGACCTTCCTTCACGAGTTCGGAATGTCAACCGAGTCTTCGACACCCGTCTCGATCAACAAACCCTCTTCTTTTCGCTGGGCCGCCCAACTGGTGAACTGCCCCAAGGAAATTAGTGTAAGATTCAGAGTCTGTTGAAGGCGGGAGGCGCTATGAAACTTGCACCTCTTGGCAAATCCGGCTTGCAAGTTTCCCGCATTGGCCTGGGCCTCGCGGCGCTTGGCCGGCCGGGGTACATCAATCTCGGCCATGCCGATGATCTCAAGCACGACTACAATCCCGCGGCGATGGAAGCGCATTGCCATGCCGTGCTCGATGCCGCATGGGACGCGGGCATTCGCTATTTCGATGCGGCCCGATCTTACGGAAACGCCGAAGCCTTTCTCGCGTCGTGGCTCAAATCTCGACAGATAGATCCAATCGCCGTGACGATCGGCTCCAAGTGGGTCTACACCTACACCGCCGATTGGCATGTTGTCGCCAACCGGCACGAAGTCAAAGAACACAGCTTGCCCGTGCTGAAAAAGCAATTCGCGGAAAGCAGTGCATTGCTCGGTAAACACTTGAATCTCGATCAGATTCACTCGGCCACGATCGAAAGTGGGGTCTTGGAAAGTCGCGAAATCGCCGAAGAATTGGCGCTCTTGCGCGCAACCGGTTTGAAGATCGGCTTGACCTTGAGCGGACCGGGGCAAACCGAAACTCTAGCGCGCGCGATGGAGGCGGGGCTCTTCGACTGCGTCCAAGTAACGTGGAACCTGCTCGAAATATCGACATGGAGCGCTCTGCGAAAAGCGCACGATGCCGGCATGGGGGTGATCGTCAAAGAAACGCTGGCGAACGGCAGACTTACGTCGCGCAACGACGAATTGAAGTTCCTCGCGAAACGAAAGGCCTTGGACGGAATCGCGAGCCGATTGCGATGTTCGCTGGATGCCTTGGCCATCGCGGCCGTGCTCGATCAGCCGTGGGCCGACGTGGTGCTGAGCGGAGCCGCCGGCATCGAACACCTGCACTCAAACGTGGCTGCGACGGACGTGCGTTTGGACAACGCGGCGAGAAAACAACTCGCTCAATTGGCCGAAA
>JBGQCZ010000364.1:0-5992 GCA_041495645.1 Gemmataceae bacterium
AAGGCCAAAGCGGGAATGAGCAGCAGGTCGTCGAAATCGACCGCGTTGGCTTCGCGCAGCCGTCGCTGGTAGACCCCGTAAACTCGGGCGGCTGTCTCGGTGAAGTAATCATAGGCAGAGAACGCGTCGGGCAGGATGAGCTGGTTCTTGGCTTTGCTGATCGCGGAACCGATCTGGTCGGGCGTGAATTTCGATTCCGCGAGATCGGCCGTCGCCATTGCATCCTTGATGAGCTTTTTGCGGTCGTCCTGATCGTAGATGGTGAAGTTGCGATCAAGATTCAGACGATCGGCGTGGATGCGCAGCAAACGCGCTCCGAGGCTGTGAAAGGTGCTGATCCAGAGCTTGCTGTCGGGAACGAGCACTTGGATGCGCTGCCGCATTTCGTTCGCGGCCTTGTTCGTAAACGTGATCGCCAGAATATTCCACGGCTTCACACCCTGCGTGAGCAGCCAAGCCACCCGGCGGGTGATGACGCGCGTCTTGCCGCTGCCGGCGCCGGCCAGAATCAGCAATGGGCCTTCGAAGTGAGTCACGGCTTCGCGCTGGGCGGGGGTGAGGTCGGCAAGCAAATCCTGGGGCTGCCCGGAATCCTGGGGCATGTCGCGATTCTCCGTTCCTATTGCCGTCGCGGCGTCAATCGAGGAAACTGATTGTGTAGGTCATTGTACCGTTCCCGGCGGAAGTGATAACCACCAAGGCACACATGGAAATCGTCGGCGTCGGCACCGACATCATCGAATGCGTCCGGATCGGGCAACTGATCGAGCGCCACGGCGAAGTGTTTCTCACGCGCGTTTTTACCGAACGCGAAATCAGTTATTGCCAGTCGCGCCGCAACGCCACCGAGCATTTTGCCGGTCGCTTCGCCGCCAAAGAAGCTGTGTTGAAGTGCCTGGGCACGGGCATGGCAAAAGGACTATGCTGGACCGAGATCGAGGTGCGCAACGAACCGAACGGCCAGCCGAAAGTGACGATTCACGGCGCGACCCGCGAAATCACGCGACGCCTCAAGATCAGCGATTTCCTGATCTCCATCTCCCACTGCCGCAACTACGCGACGGCCTACGCCACCGCCGTCGGGTCCGATGAAGAAGATTAGCCACGGATGAACACGGATCAAGAGTCTCGAATCCCATCCGTGTTGATCCGTGTTCATCCGTGGCTATATTGCACTTCACTTGGACACGTCGATCAACAGTTGCCGGGCGACCTTGTAGGCGTTTTTTAGCGTCGTCGCGCGCACATCCATTTGATCGAGCGTAAAATGCCGGCCCGCTTCCGCCTTGGGAAGCCCAGCGATCTCGAAGGTCAAAGCCAGCATGCCCATGAATTCCTTTTGCTTCATTTGCTGTTGCTGGGCATTTGGGTCGCTGCTCATGGGTTCGCGCTCCGTAGGGAGGGTGCGTCGTTTCGGTCCACAAACTCTATCATCAGCGTAACGCCAGTTCATGCCCTCGTAAAGCCATGAATCGGAGGATCCACGATGCAACGGGCCACCACCGAGACCCTCTACTTCGAGACTGGACCCGACAATGCCGTGACCATGCGCGTGGAACCGGGCGAGGAATTCGAGGTGCAGACGCAGTTGAATCGCGGGCCGTGGCTCGACACGCATCCGGACGGTGTGCGGCTGACGAAACTGCTTCGCGCCGGCAACCCAGCCAGCGGTTGCATTTGGGTCGAGGACGCCGAGCCGGGCATGATGCTCAGCATTCACATCGGTAAGATCGAATTGGATCCCGTGGGCTTCACGCGCTTTCGCGGCCAAAACGGCGCAATGCCGGCTTGGTTCGACTCCAGCGGCGTCGGCCCGCAGCATCGCATCGTTCGCATCGAAAACGACGTTATTCATTGGGATGAACGCCGCACCCTGCAAGCGCGGCCGATGATCGGTTTTGTCGGCGTCGCGCCGGAGTTCGAGCGGATCGCCAATGTCTGGGCCGGCATGTGGGGCGGGAATTTCGACGTGCAGGAAATCACCACCGGGGCGATCGTATATTTGCGCGTCAATGTGCCCGGAGCGCTGCTGCACGTCGGCGATATGCACGCGATTCAGGGCGACGGCGAGATTTGCGGAGCGGGCGGAATTGAAGCGAGCGGCGTCGTTCGTTTGCGCGTCGAATTGAAACCAGCGCCGAAAAATCTGCAATGGCCGCGAATCGAGAACGCCACGCACATCGGCGTGGCCGCCATGGCCCGCCCTTGCGAGGACGCCTTTCGCCACGCGCTCGAAGGCTTGGTCTTGTGGATGGAGAAAGAACACGGTTTCAGCCGCGGCGATGCGTATCTGTGGCTGGGCCAGGTGTTGGAAGCGCGTTGCACGCAATTCGTGAATCCGACGTTCACGTATCTCTGCAAGATCGCGAAGGAGCATTTGAAACAGCAATAGAACGCGGATGACACTGATAACGCGGATTTGCGCGGATCAGAAAAACCAAATCTGATTTCCAACCTCATTGATGTGTGATCAGCGCAAATCCGCGTTATCAGCGTCATCCGCGTTCTATTGCTGCGCTACAGAACGCCTTTCGTCGACGGCACGCCGCCGCCGCGCGGGTCGGATTCGACGGCCTGGCGCAAGGCGCGAGCCGTCGCCTTGAATACGCCTTCGATCACGTGGTGCGAATTGTGGCCGTGGTGGCAAATCACGTGCAAATTGAACCCGCCGGCCGATGAAGCGGCTCGCCAGAATTCCTCGGCCAAGGGCGCGTTGAACGTGCCGAGCAGTTCCGGCGGCAACGGCACTTTCCAAACAAGGAATGCCCGCCCACTCAAATCCACGGCTGAAGTCACGAGCGTCTCATCCATCGGCACCGTGGCATCGCCGTAGCGGCGAATGCCGGCCTTGTCGCCGAGAGATTGAAGCACGGCCTTGCCGAAACAAATGCCGACATCTTCCACGGTATGGTGGGCATCGACGTGCAGGTCCCCTTGCGCTTTCACGCTCAGGTCGATCAGGCTGTGCTTGCTCAACAGTGTGAGCATGTGATCGAAAAAGCCGATGCCAGTGGCGATTTCGCTTTTCCCAGCGCCGTCGAGGTCGAGGCTGAGGTCGATCTTGGTCTCACCGGTCTGGCGTTGAATGCGGGCAGTGCGAGGCATGAGGAGTTCCCAGGTTCAAAAACCGGCGGCACGCATACGGCGAAACTTTTTGGCCCAACTGTGCGGCTCGCTGGGCACGGAAACCAATTCCGCATCGCGCCGTTCGCCTTGGCTCGACGCGGTTGGTTGAGTCCGCAAATCCATGGCAATTTCGAGTGCGGTCCAACGCAAGGCATCGGTGACTTTGCCCAGCTCCTCGGAAGCGGCCGCAAGATCGCGATCGGTGGCCGGCTTCGCTAGGATTTCCGCGGCGACTTCGAGCGCATCGGAAACGTGCGGTCGCATTTGCTCGTCGAATGCCTTGCAATCGAACGGACGAAGCGAAACGTCCAGTTCGGGCGGCGTCGCGAATTCGTTCGGTTCCGGGCCGATGCTGAAGTCCAGAATCGACTCTTTCACGACGTCGTTCAGTCGATCCAGGGCGATCGAGAACTTGCTGGGTTTTGGCGGATTCGGCGTTGCTTGATGTTCTTCCGGAAAGGGCTTGGCCAGCTTACGCACTCTGGGTTCAGGTCCAGGAACGAAGTCCTCCTCCGGCGGAAATAGTCCGTCGATGACTTCGGCCTCGGTCGCTGTTGGATTTCGTCGCAAGTGCTTGAGCCATTCAAGAATCATCATCTCCGCGACGAAGAGCTGTAGCGCTGTGCATTTCATGTCCGGCCAACACTCGATGTGCTGGATCGGCGAGTCCTTCAGGTTCACGAACGATTGCACAGATCTCCGCCGGTCATCTTCGATCGGCGATTTCAACATGATGATCATACCTTGCAATTCGAACGGCTTGATCAAGTTGAAAATGTTCCAGCAATAAAACGGCCCTGCGCTTTCACTCATGGGCGAATCCCTCATCGACGTGAACAGTCGCCACGCATCACAGTTCTGCTAGTCTACACGATCCCCCGCAGTTCCTCCAGCAAACGATCGATCTCAGCATCGCTTCCTACCGAAACCCTCAGACCGTCGCCGTAGCCGGCGTAGTTCATGTAGCGCACCAGGATCATGCGGCGCTTCAGTTCCTCGTAGATTGGTTTGACGGGCCGGTCCGAGCGGCGGCACCAGACGAAATTCGACTGGCTTTCGGTCGCTTCGAATCCGAGCTTGCGCATCTCGTGCGTCAGCCGCGAGCGCGTGGCGAGGATTTTTGCCCGCGTTTGGTGAAGATACTCCTGGTCCCGAATCGCGGCCGTGGCGGCGGCCAACGAAAGTGCGTCGCAGTTGTACGAGTCCTTGACCTTTAACATTTCGCGGATGAGGGCCGGGTCGGCGATGCCGTAGCCGAAGCGAATGCCGGCCAGCGCGTACGATTTGCTCAACGTTCGCGTGACGATGACGCCGGCTCGCTCGGTAAGTGCCAAGCAATTGCTGTCGGCAAAATCGACGTAGGCCTCGTCGATCACAACGGGACCGCCAATGTGATCGAGCCAGCGCCCGAGTGATTTGACCTCGATCATCGTACCGGAAGGGGAATTCGGGTTGGCTAAGAACGTCAGCGACGCCCCGCGGATCGGCCACGGATCGGGCAACCGCCAGTCGGGGGTGTACGGCACCGATTGAAACCGCGCGCCGTGAATTTCGGCGAGACTGCGATAGAGCAAATAGCTCGGCGTCGGCGACACGATCAGGCCATTTTCCGGAACGAACGTGCGCGTGAGGATGGTCAGAATATCGTCGGAGCCGTTGCCAACGATGATGCCGTCTGGATCGACGCCTAGCACTTCGCCCGCGGCCTGGCGGACGGCAAGGCCGGATGGATCGGGATATTTGCGCAGGCGGTCGCCGGTGAGCGCGTCGCGGATCGCTTCGAAGACACACGGGGACGGCGGATAGGGATTTTCGTTGGTGTTGAGCTTGATGAACGACCCGTCGCGCGGCTGCTCGCCGGGAACGTACCCGGCCATGGCGCGAATGTTCTGACGGACGTACTCGATTGCGTGCATCGGAGCGGCCTATTTCACCGCCGCCTTGGGCACGGGCTTTTTCGGCGGGCGCGGCGCGATGCGGCTGGCTTCATCGACCCGCATGGCCACACTTTCGGCATGGGCGGTCAAACCTTCCTTGTTGGCTAGATAAATCACATCGTCGGCAATCTCGCGCATGCCGTTCTTGGTGAAGCACATTACGCTGGTGCGGCGCAAGAAATCGTTGGCGCTCAGGCCGTTGGCGAAGCGGGCCGTGCCACCGGTCGGCAACACGTGCGACGGACCCGCCGCGTAGTCGCCAAGCGCCACGGGAGTGTATTGACCGAGGAATATGGCCCCGGCGCTGGTAATTCGATCGGCAAAGGCCTCCGGGTCGCGCGTTTGCACGTGCAAGTGCTCGGGCCCGAACTTTTCCACGACTTCGACGGCTTCGTTCTGATCGCGCGCCAGAACCATCGCTCCGAATCGTTCAAGACTCTCTCGAGCCAGTTCGCCGCGCGGCAGATCTTTGAGTTGCTTCGAGAGCATCGAAGCGACTTCATCGAGCATTGGCTCGTGCCAGGTAACCAGCACGCTCGCGCCGGGCGAATGTTCGGCCTGCGCGATCATATCGATCGCCACGTATTCCGGATGCGCGCCGGCGTCAGCAACGACAATCACTTCGCTCGGGCCGGCGATGCAATCGATGCCCACCTTGCCGAAAACATGCCGCTTCGCGAGAGCGACGAACAGATTGCCGGGCCCCGCAATCATGTCTACCTTCGGAATCCCATCGACGCCGTAGGCGAGGGCGGCGATGGCCTGGGCTCCGCCAACCCGATAGACCTCGGACACGCCCAGTTCGTAACAAATCGCCAATTGGTCCTTGTTATAAGCGCCCGTCGGCGTCGGCGGCATGACGACGACGATTTCTTTGACGCCGGCAGCCTGGGCCGGGCAAATAGTCATGAGCAGCGTGGACGGATAGG
>JBGQCZ010000365.1:0-5990 GCA_041495645.1 Gemmataceae bacterium
AGCCAGGTCCGGGACGAGATCCGGAATTTGGGCACTAGTGCGTCGACGATTTGGGAATCGATCCCACGAAGCAAAGGCTACATCCGGGAAGCGCACCAAACCGGGGTACAGCCGCACGGAACCATTCGGAGCACTGACAATTCCAAGATTGCGAGGGATCACGAAGCTATTCATCAACATGATTAAGTATGACGCCAACATTGATTCCTTGTATCCCACGGGCTTCTCCACAAGGACACCATCAATGAGTTCGCAGATCCGTTTGCGCGGAGCTTCAAGCGCCGTTAGTACGTCAGCCTCGGTCGCCGTGCCCGGCGGTGGATGCATGCGTACACGATGGGCCGGAATGCCGCCAAGCCGGTCGAGCAGCTCAGCCATATCTTCAACCGCGGAAAGTGGAGAAAGCGTTGGAGTCATGATGGAATTCTATCACGAACAGCAGAAGAAAATCACCGCAATTCCCCGATAATTCGATTCACCAATCGGCGCAGTTTCGGCTCCGCCGTGTTGGCGGTGGCGATGATGTCGGCGAGCTTGGCCGGTTCCAGATGATCGGGCAGGCACAGGTCGGTGATGACCGAGAAGCCGACGATCTTCATCTTTGCATGCACGCCGACAATCACTTCCGGGACCGTGGACATGCCAACCACGTCGGCCCCGATTTCGCGCAGGAACCGATATTCCGCCCGCGTCTCGAGATTCGGCCCGGCCACGGCCACGTAGACGCCCTTTTGCAATGGGATTTTTTCTTCGATCGCGAGCCGCTGCGCGAGTTTGATCAAGTGGCGGCTGTAGGGTTCGCTCATGTCGGGGAAACGTTCGCCGAGACGCTCGTCATTGGGGCCGATGAGCGGATTGTCGCCGATAAGATTGATGTGGTCCTCAATCACCATGATGTCGCCGCGCGCCCATTGCGGATTCATCCCGCCGCAAGCATTGCTCACAATCAGGTACTCGCAACCCAAAGCCTTCATGACGCGGACCGGAAAGGTGATTTGCTGAAGCTTGTAGCCTTCGTAGAAATGAAAGCGACCCTCCATCGCCACGACTGGCTTGCCGGCGAGCGTACCGCAGACGAGTTGACCCTTGTGCGAGGGAGCGGTGGATGAGAGAAAATGCGGAAGGTCGCCATAGGGAATCGAAACGTCGGCCGCGATGTCGCTGGTGAGTCCGCCCAGGCCGGTGCCGAGGACGATGCCGGCCTTGGGCGTTTTCTTCCATCGCGATTGGATGGATTTCGCGGCTTCTTGAATCTGGTCGAACAGGTTCATCGGGGTCCTTTCGAAACGCGACCTTTCCAACAATGTAGAGATTGCGGGCGGTGAGGTTGACGCTGGCCAAATGAACGGGAAAAATTTCCGCTGTTGACCTTGGCTACGTGCCGATCTGTGTATATGTTGACTGCTGTACACCATAACCCATTCCAACGCGGGAGCCCAAATCATGGCCGAAATGCCCAACAAGGAACTGAAGAACGCCCTGGCCCAGATTGAAAAGGAATTCGGCAAAGGGGCCATCATGTGCATGAATGAGGGCGCCGTTCAGGACGTCCAAGGGATTTCTACCGGAGCGGTCAGCTTGGACTTGGCGCTGGGCGGCAAGGGCATCCCGCGCGGGCGGATCACCGAAATCTACGGACCGGAATCGAGCGGTAAGACGACCGTGGCCTTGCACGCCATCGCCAACGCTCAGAAGGCCGGCGGCGTGGCCGCGTTCATCGACGCCGAGCATGCCCTGGATCCGTCGTGGGCCAAGCGCATCGGTGTGAATCTCGAGGAACTGCTCGTTAGCCAACCGTCTAGCGGTGAAGAGGCGCTGAAGATCGCGGAAATGCTGATCAAGTCGAACGCGGTCGATATCATCGTGATCGATTCCGTCGCGGCCTTGGTGCCGCGCGTCGAAGTCGAAGGCGAGATTGGTGACACGCACATGGGCTTGCAAGCCCGGCTCATGAGCCAGGCTCTGCGCATCCTCAACCCCACCATTGCCCGCACCTGCACCAGCATGGTGTTTATCAATCAAATTCGCCACAAGATCGGCGTGATGTTCGGCAACCCCGAGACAACCTCCGGCGGCTTGGCGTTGAAGTTCTATGCCTCGGTCCGCATGGAGATTCGCAAAGTGACCGGCATCAAAGGCGAGGGCGGCGAAGAGACCGTCGGCTGCAGAGTGAAAGTGAAGGTGGTAAAGAACAAGGTCGCCCCGCCATTCCGCAATGCCGAGTTCGACTTGATGTTCGATCGCGGCATCAGCTGGGAAGGCGACCTGCTCGATATGGCCTTGGCCGATCAACTCATCGAGAAGAGCGGCGCGTTCTTCACGCTGGGCGACAGCAAGGTGCAGGGCCGCGAGAAAGCGAAGGAATTCCTGCGTGAGAACCCAAAGGTGGCCGACGAACTTCGGGCGAAAGTACTGGCGAAGCGCGGCCTGAACCCCGCCGGCGGCGCGGCTGTGGTTGAGGTCGCAGCGGAATCGCAGGCGGAAGAGACGCCGGCGCCGAAGCCAAAACGCGGCGCGAAGAAGGAAGAGTGAATAAGATAGGCCTGTTCGAAGATCTCAAGAAAACAATTCCGCTGCGCATTCGAGCCAAGGCGATTCACAAGCCGGCCGCGCCAGCGGATTTGTTTTCGTTTAATGGCCCCATCGCACATCGCCAGGGAATTTGTCATAACATACTCCCGAGCAAATGCATCTCGTGTCAATTCTCGGAGAGAATACGATGCGCTATCTCTTGATCATTCCCATTCTCTTGGTCCTGCCGCTGGGAACCACCGGGCGCGATCACAACGACATGCCGGGCGGCGGGAAGGCCCCGCTGTTTGACAACTTGGGACGCCACCATCACCAGGTCTCCACGGAATCCAAAGACGCCCAACGCTACTTCGATCAGGGGCTGACGCTTTGCTTCGCCTTCAACCACGCCGAGGCGATTCGCTCCTTCGAAGAGGCCGCCCGCCTCGATCCGAAGTGCGCGATGGCTCATTGGGGCATCGCCTTCGCCTACGGCGCTAACATCAACATGCCCATAAGTGATGAGGCCGTGCCGAAAGCGTACGGAGCGTTGCAAAAAGCCCAGGAACTGGCCCCCAAAGCGACGGAGAACGAGCAGGCCTACATCCAAGCCCTCGCCAAGCGTTATGCCGACAAACCGCAAAAGGACCGCGCTCCGCTCGATCGGGCCTTTGCGGACGCCATGCGCGACGTGGTCAAGCACTTCCCCGACGATCTGGACGCTGCCACGCTGTTCGCCGAAGCGCTGATGGACACGATGCCGTGGAACTATTGGACCGAGGACGGCAAACCGAAACCCGAAACGGACGAAGTACTCGTCACGTTGGAATCGATTCTCAAGCGACAGCCGGATCATCCGGGCGCTTGCCATTATTACATTCACGCGGTGGAGGCCTCGCCGAACCCCGAGCGCGGTCTGGCGGCGGCGCATCGGCTGCGCGATCTGATCCCGGGCGCCGGGCACCTAGTCCACATGCCGTCGCACATCTATCTGCGACTGGGCCAATATCACGAAGCGTCGTTGTGCAACGAGCGGGCGATTGCGGTGGACCAGGCTTACATCAAGCGCTACCAGGTGAAGGGGATGTACCCCGCCATGTACCTCGCCCACAACGTTCATTTCCTTTGGTACAGCACGAGCATGGAGGGCCGTCGGGCGGACTCGTTCCGGGCCGGGCGACAAGCGGCGGCGGGGCTGACGAAGATGGATATCGAGCACATGCCGATGACCCAATGGATCAAGGCGACTCCGCTGGCCGCCATGGTGCGCTTCGGCCATTGGGACGAAATCCTACGCGAACCGCAGCCGGACGCCGACTGGTTGTACGTAAACGCGATGTGGCACTTCGCCCGCGGAATGGCCTTCGTGCGAACCCGACAATCGGAGGAGGCGCAGCGCGAAGCGGCCGCTCTCGACAAGATCGCCCAGGACAAGCCCATCGAGGGCCTGGAACTGCCGAACTTTCCCGGCGCGTCCTTGGTTCGCATCGCCCGGACGGTGCTGACGGCGGAAGTGGCCGGACTGAAGGGTGAAACGGACGCCCGGCTGCGCGGCCTGGAGGAAGCGATTCGCCTTCAAGACAAAATCCAATACATGGAACCGCCGTTCTGGTATTTCCCGATCCGGCAGTTGCTCGGCTTGGCCCACATGCAAGCGGGGCAGTTCGTCGAGGCGGAGAAAGTGTACAAAGCGGACCTCAAACGAAACCCGGACAACGGCTGGTCGTTGTTCGGCCTGCTGCAACGTTTGCGCGCCCAAGGCAAGAACGAAGCCGCCGCCGACGCCGAGAAGCGCTTCCGCGACGCCTGGAAGCACGCCGACATGACGCTAACGGCTTCGTGCTTTTGAAGGTAAGGTGCTGACGGAGAACGCGCATGGATCAGTTATGGGCGCCATGGCGGTTGGCGTACATCGCGAAGCCGGCTGAGCCAAAGCCGGGCGAGTGCTTCATTTGCTCCGGCCTCGCTTCCGACGCGGACCGCCAGAATCTCATCGCCTGGCGAACGCCGCAAAGCGTCGTGGTGCTCAACCGGTTCCCGTACAACAATGGTCATTTGCTGGTCGCGCCGCGGGCACACAAGGGCGCGCTCGAGGAACTCAAATCTGACGAATTGCTCGAGGTGATGGAGACAGTGCGGAAGATGGTCGCGGTGCTTCAGGAATTGATGGCACCGGATGGTTTCAATATCGGTTTGAATCTCGGCCGTGCCGCCGGCGCGGGATTGCCCGGCCATGTGCATTGGCACATCGTCCCGCGCTGGGACGGCGACACCAATTTCATGCCGGTCTTCACCGACGCCAAAGTGATTTCGCAATCGCTGGAATCGCTTTGGGAGATGCTGGCGCGCAAGCTGAAGGAATGAGCCGGCCGCGAACGGCGAGTCCGCGGCCGGCGATCGTTTTGAGATTGGTGAGAATCCCCATTCTTCTTGGTCCCACCGCCATTTCCGATTTCCTTTCGAAGATTCTCCACGATTCCATTCAGTTTGGCGATCTCGGCCTTTAGTTGCTCCAGTCGTTGACGGATCAATTCAAGCCTTTCACGCTCGTCCATTGCTCTGCCCTCCTTTGTTCCGGCTGGTGGAGTGCGAAGACAATGCGGATAACAGACATGAAACAAAACAAAGGTGCAACTTGCGTGCCAATTCATCGCTGACGCCGCCGATCTTAATGGGCGCGTCGCTACAATGGCACCATGACCGAACTGCCGCTCGATCCACCGGACTGGCTCGATCGCGAGGACGCGGTGCTCGCGCAGTATGCCATGCACGCGCGGGCCAGCCGCGGCCGAGTCCATGCCGAGCCCGTTCATCCCTATCGCACCATCTTTCAGCGCGACCGCGAACGCATCGTCCACGCCACGGCCTTTCGCCGGCTCATGAACAAGACCCAAGTGATCGTCGCGCAGACCAACGACCATCACCGCACGCGGCTCACGCACACGCTCGAAGTGGCCCAGATCAGCCGCACGCTGTCGCGGCGCTTGGCGCTGAATGAAGACCTGACCGAAGCAATCGCGTTGTCGCACGACCTCGGCCATCCGCCGTTTGGCCATGCCGGCGAGGACACGTTGAACGAGTGCCTCAAGGACCACGGCGGATTCGATCACAACTTGCATGCGTTGCGGCTGGTCGAGTTTCTGGAAGAGCGGTACGCGGATTTTCCGGGTTTGAATTTGTCGTGGGAAGTGCGCGAAGCGTTCGTGCAGCATTCCAAGCGACGCGATCAGCTGGACGTGCAGGAATACTTGTCGGCCGGGCGGCCGTTGCTGGAACACTGGGTCCGCAAGCTGGCGGCCGCGGGTTTCCGGGAGATTGCCATCAATCTGCATTATCTGCCGGACCAGGTAACTGCCCACTTCGGAACCGGAGAGCAGTGGGGAGTTCAAATCCACTATTCGTTTGAAAAAGAACTCCTCGGGACGGCAGGCACGATGAAAAGCCTCCAGTCCTTCTTTTGCGAAAGTCCTTTCCTGGTC
>JBGQCZ010000366.1:0-5987 GCA_041495645.1 Gemmataceae bacterium
ACGGACGGCGTGGCCAACTGGGCCGCCAGCGCCACATTCACCAATGCCGGGGCATACCAGTCTTACTACAGGATTCGCATTCCGGGCGAGTATCCCACCAACAGCGGCACGATAGACACGCAGCTGTACGCCATCGCTCAGAATATCTGCAATTTGGATACGGCCGGCACGCCCGGCTATTCGACCGTGCGCAAGCCGGTGCTCATCCATTGCATCGCGTATGGGTCGTTGTTCGACCCGGCGATTTCCGGCGGCGCCTCGGCGGCACGCACTTCGGCCCTCCAGATTCTTCAGCAGGTCCAATACATCGGCAAGACTCAGGCAAGTGCCAGCACCCCGCTGCCCAGTTACAAGCAGATCATCGGGAGTGCCGATCAGCGCATCACGCTCATTCAGCAGGCCTTCCAGAAGATCATGCAGGACAGCGTGTCCGTCACGCTGATTGAGTGAGCGGTCGTTCTGCAACAACCTCTAGCGATTCCCGAATAGTGCGTTGGAAACGCATTCTTCGGGAATCGCTTCGTTTTATCATGCGAATTCCCCGATTCGCGCTCAAATCGGGGCAATCTCAGGCAAGATCGGGCGGTTTGCGCGCGATTTGTTTCGGGCCGTTCCAATGTCAATGTTTACTATGTTGATCAACTTTTCTAAGGCGCACGATTTGGGCGCGCGCCGGTTGGCGGCCTGACGGCCTTACGGTTTTCCAAGCAGGAAACCGCAGGTTTTTTCCCGGCCGAAAGACTTGCCCATTCGGCACCAACAGGTGTTCCACGCGAAATCGTGGGCCAAACCCGGCCATCGAGTCCTTGCCGCCAGGCAATTCCCGGCCATATTGGAGTGTGGGATAGGATTCGGCCCACATCCGCCCCGACGGAGCAAACGCGGTCATGACGACCACATACCCCATCTTGAACCACACGCGCGTTTGCGCGACGACGGGTCGGCCGTTGATTCCCGGCGAGAAATACTGCAGTGCCTTGTTTGACGAGTCCGGACAGTTCGTCCGCAAGGATTATTCCGCCGCTGGATGGCCCGGACCGCCCAACGACGCCTTCGCGTTCTGGACCGGAAAAGTGCCCGATCAGCATCAAAAACGCCGGTTGACTTTTGACGCCGAATTGCTGATGGAGTGCTTTGTGCGCTTGGCAGAGGAGACGGACCCCAATAAGGTCCATTTCCGCTATGTGGTCGCCCTGTTGCTGTTGCGGCGCAAGCAGTTACGGTTCGAGGACGTGCGCCGCGAAGACGGGCAGGAATTTTTGCAACTGAAATGCCCCAAGACCGGCAGCGCCTTCGAGGTGCTGGATCCACACCTGTCCGAAGCGGACATAGCCCGCGTGCAGGAAGAGGTCGTCAAGGTCCTGGGTTGGGAATAACCGGAGACGCAGCCATGCGAAAATCGATCGTCGCCGCGAGCGCGGGCCTGCTGCTCCTGTCAACGGGCTGCAACTGGTTCCACGCCAACGTCCTGAACAAAGGCAAACCACCGCAGCAGACGGCCCTCGACGAGAAGCCGACGCCGGACAAGCTCATCTCGTACTTGAACAAGAATGCGGGTCAGGTTCAATCGCTACAGGTGTCGGATTTGTCCATCGAGGCGAAGATGGGCCTTGGCGTCGCCCGTTCCATCGAATTGCGCGGGACGATGCAGGCCCAAGCGCCGCGCAATTTCCGCATGGAAGGCTACATGCCGGGCGCGCGCACCGAAGTGGTTGATCTGGGCTCCAACGACCGCGAATTCTGGTTCTGGGTGGCCCAGAACAATCCGCCGTATTTGTTCTACTGCTCGCATACCGACCTGCCGCGCGCGCAATTGCCGTTGCCGATCCATCCCGACTGGATCATGGAAGCGCTGGGTATGTCGCCGGTCAATCCCTCGCCCAACTTCCGCGTGAACCTGCCGAAGAACGGCAACGCCATCGAACTCATCGAGGATACGACGTCGCCGCAAGGTCAACGAATGCAGAAGGTGACCGTGTTCAACAGCCGGACCGTGGCCGGCACCGAGCCCCAGATCATTTCGCGCAGGCTGGTCGATCATCAGGGCAAGATCATCTGCGAGGCGATCGTCAAGGAAATGCAGCAGGATCCGAGAACAAAGGCCAATGTCCCACACCGGATGGATCTGATCTATCCCGGCGATCGGACCATGGACAAGATTACGCTAAGTTTGGTGTTGGACACGATCGCGGTGAATTTGCCGGTTGATCAATCGATGTCGTGGTTCACGCGGCCGAACAAGCCCGGCGTGCAAGCCTATGACTTGGGCCGGGTCGCCAACACGAATCCGTCGAATCGCAACTCGCCGGGCGGCGTGGCCCCCAGTGGAAGCAGCGCTCGCGGCACGTTGCGCTGAGTCAATTGCCGAGCATTCCCACCTTTTTCGCGTACGGAAAAATGCCGCCCGCTTCGATAATCGGCGCTACGTCGCCGAGCGGGCGCAGTTTCCATTCCTCGCCGGTCGTGCGATTCTGCAGCGTGCCCTTTCCCACGTCGATGCAAAGCATATCGCCGGTGCAAACGCGTTCGCACAGCCGGTCGGGCGTCTCAAACGGAATCAAATAGCCGCCGTTCACGGAGTTGCGAAAGAAGATCCGGGCGTAAAACTCGGCGACCACCGCGGTGACTCCGGCGGCGGCCAGCGCGATTGGCGCGTGCTCACGCGATGAGCCGCAGCCGAAATTGCGCCCGCCGACCACGATCTTGTACGGCGAAACGAACTCATCGCCGGGATCGTGAAACGGCACGTGGCCTTTCGGCAACCCGGCTTGCGCCGGCGGCACGCTGCTGAGCGCGTACTTGCCGAACATCCTGTATTCCGCCGGGATCGACGGATTGTACGTGAGATACTGGGCCGGAATGATCTGATCGGTATCGACGTTATCGCCGAGAACAAAAGCCTTGCCTTCGATAGTCCGCTGCATGTCGGGTCTCGCGGTTTCACTCTGCTTTCTTATGCCGCAGCACTTTGCCCGCCAACGTAGTGGTGTCCTTGCCGCTTTCGACCGCCGTGCTGCCGTTCACGAACAACCATACCACGCCGGTCGCATATTGGTGCGGCTTGTCGAAGGTGGCCTTGTCGCGGTAGGTCTTCGGATCGAACACGACCAAGTCGGCGAAGCAGCCGGGCTTTAGATAGCCACGGTCCGTGAGCTTCAAGATGTCGGCGGGGAGGCCGGAGGCGCTGCGGATCGCGTGCTCCACGCTGATGTGCTTCTCCTGGATGGCGAAGAAGCCGATCTTGCGCGCGAAGCAGCCGTAGTTGCGCGGGTGCGGGACGGTGGCGCTGGGAGTCATCGAGCCGCCGTCGCTGGCGGTGGCGACGAAGTCGTGCTTCATGATGAGCCGCACGTCGTCCTCGTGCATGCTGAAGTGAACGATCTGCGCTCCGCCGTTTTTCTCGATTTCCCAAACGACTTCGAGCGGGGTCCTCTTCTCCAGATTGGCGATAGCGGCCAGGTTCTTGCCCTGCCAATCCGGTTGCGGTGCATAGCGGGCGACGCGCAGATCCTCGCCGTTGCGCGTCGCCTGTAGATGCTCCGCGATGGCCTCGCGAAGTTTCGGCCCGGTTTCGGGATTGTTCATGCGCCTGACGAAGTCTTCCTGCGTGCCTTCGCGAAAGCGCGGCGGCACGACCGTAGCCCGCAGCGACGTGCTGCTCGCCGCGTAGGGATATTGATCCGCCGTCACCGCCTGCCCGGACTCGCGCGCCTTCTTGATCAGCGCCACGATCTCCGCCGCTTTCCCGCCCCAGACCTTACGGCCCGAGGCCTTCAAATGTGAGATATGAACGGGCAGTCCGGCTTCGCGGCCGATGCGCATCGCCTCCTCGACCGAGTCCAGAACTTCAACGCCCTCGCCGCGAATGTGACTGGCGTAAAACCCGCCGTATTTGGCCGCGACCTTCGCCAATGCGATGATCTCTTCGGTCTTGGCATATGTGCCGGGATTGTAAATAAGCCCCGTTGACAGTCCCCACGCGCCATCGCGCATGGCCTTATCGGTGAGTTTCTCCATCTCCGCAAGTTCCTTCGCGCTCGGCTCGCGGTTGACGTTGCCCATCACCTTCGCCCGCAGATTATTGTGCGGGACCTGATGAATGACGTTGCTGCCGATGCCGATCTTCTCCATCTGGGCGAAATAAGCCGCGGTATCGACCGGCCCAGCGCCGCAATTCCCGGTGACGATCGTGGTCACGCCCTGGCGCAAATAATTGCGGTTCGCGTTCGTGGGCGTCTTTTGCATGGCGTCATCGGAGTGCGTGTGCAAGTCGATGAACCCGGGCGCAATGAATAACCCCGTGCAGTCGATGATCTTCGGCTTGCCGGCGACCTCGAACGATCCCACGGCGACAATCCGCTCGCCCTTGATGGCTACATCGCCAACACCCGGCTTCCCGCTGCCGTCAAAGACCGTGCCGCCCTTGAGAACGACATCGGCCTCAACCGGATCGGCCCCGATCGCGAACGTGAGAATGAGTGTCGTCAGCACTGTTGAATCTCGGGTTTATTTCCGGCATGCAGAATGCTTCAGCGGCAGCCAGGCGGCGCCGTTCTTCGAGCTTTCCACGCATTGCGTGATGAAGTTCATGCCATCGACGCCGTCGAACACGTTTGGGTACAACGTATCAAGTGTTTCATGTTTCTTGCCGTCGGCGCGCTTGCACATGTCGTCGAAGGCGGCGGTGTAAACGTTGGCGAAGGCTTCGAGGTATCCTTCGGGATGCCCGCTCGGAATGCGCGACGAGGCCGCGGCGACCGGCAGCAGATATGGCCCGCCTGCTCGCGTGTAGGTTTTCTGCGCTTCGCCGTTCTTGCGCACAAACATCTTGTTTGGATCCTCCTGGTGCCATTCGAGCGCGGCTTTGGTGCCGTCGATCTCGATGAAAATGTCATTCTCGCGCCCGTGCGAGATTTGCGAGGCGGTCACGGTGCCGATAGCGCCATTCTGGAAGCGGATCATGGCCGTGCCGTAATCGTCGAGCGCCCGGCCGGGCTCGAAGGCCTTTAATTGGCAACAAACTTGATCCGGCAACAGGCCGGTGATGAAGCGTGCGAGGTTGTAGGCATGAGTGCCGATGTCGCCGAAGCATCCGGCAGCGCCGGATTGCTTCGGATCGGTTCGCCACGCCGCTTGTTTCTGCCCGCCGCTTTCCAGGCGAGTTCGAAGCCAACCCTGGATGTAGAACGCACGCACGGCTTGAATTTCACCCAATTCGCCGGCTTGAATCATGGCCCTTGCTTGTCGAACGAGCGGATGGCCGGTGTAGTTGTGCGTCACTCCGAAGACCACGCCGGTCTTTTTCACGACCTCGACAAGTTGCTCCGCCTGCTTCAGATCGAAGGTCATCGGCTTATCGCACATGACGTTGAAACCGGCCTCGGCGAACGCCTTGGCAATCTCGAAGTGCGTGTGGTTCGGCGTGGCAACGGAGACGAAATCGATCTTGTCGGATCGTTTCGATTCGGCCGCGATCATGTCCTTATAGGAGCCGTAGGCGCGATCGGCGGGGATGTCGTAATCGGGGGCAGACGCCTTCGCCTTCGCCGGATCGCTGGAAAGAGCGCCGGCGACGAGCGCGGCGCGATTGTCTATTACGGCGGCGGTGGCATGGACTCGGCCGATGAAGGCGCCTTGTCCTCCGCCGATCAAGCCCATGCGCAGTTTGCGATTCAGTGGTGCATTGGTAGCCATCGGTGCGACTCCGGGTTGCGAGTAGCGGATTCAAAGTCGATGCGGAAAGAATACAGGTGCGGCTAGGCTGGAGGCTAGAGGCTGGAGACTGTAAGCTGATGGGTGGAGGAATTCGCGGCCTTCAGCCTGCGGTCTCCAGCCTACAGCCTGTTGAGGAGTGCGTCATGGCTCTGACCGCCGCTGAACTCGAGAAGCAAAAGAAACAAGTCGAGGAAATGTTGGCCGGGCCGGAGACGCTGGGCTTCGCGAAATCGCTATTTTTCGGCAAGTTCAAGCACGAGTTGCTGTTTCCC
>JBGQCZ010000367.1:0-5981 GCA_041495645.1 Gemmataceae bacterium
CTCCCGTCAAAGCGCCATGGTACACGCGCTGGTTCGGCATTGGCCCGGAGCCGGCGCCGCCGCCGAAGCCGGTGAAACGCGACCCGGCCGCCGAAGCCGCCGCTGTCCGAGCCGGCGCGGAAGCGGAACTCCATCGCCGAATCCTGGCGTGCGATCAATTGCGGCAAATCGCTTTCGAAAACAACGATCTCAAACTGGACGCCCGAGTGTTGGAATTGGAAGAGAAAGCCTGGGACCTGTACCGTCGCAAGACCGCCCATCTTCCCTGCAATCGCCTCATGCCCAGCGACGCCGAGCAAGGCATCGGCTCCCGCTTGATCGGCACACCCACCGCGGCCGACTCCGCCGACCGGCTCGACGCGACCCGGGCAACGCAAACCGGCCGCAAAGCGCAAGCGTCGGCCATCCGGGAGGTGAAGCCGTGAAACGGATCGTACTGACGCTGTCACTCGCTGCGCTCTTGGCCGGTTGCACGCCGATGTCGACCCGACCGGATGGCGTCAATGCCATCGGCACGACCGCCAAGCCGAGCGGCGCTTCACCGGACTTCGCCGCGGAACGCAGGCTCGCCGAGAAACTGCCGTTGGTGACTGCCGATGGCATCACGCCGCAAAACCACCAGACCAAGGCCAATGAACTGTCCGACGAGTTGAATCGCGACGCTCGTCGCCTGGATTCCGCGCGCAATGTGGCCAGTATCGAGAAGTGACCAAACGAACAGAAGAGCAGGGAGGCGAGGACCTCGATCGCTTCCCCGTCTTTTTTTCATTTCCGGCCGAAGTTCATGCAGTTCCTGATTGCTTCCGCGGCTCATCTCTAATAGTCTTTCTCCCAGCACTCATATCGAAGACTGCGAGCCGCACATGAAGGTTCTTTTGGCGGAAGACGACGCCGTTACACGAATTGCCGTCGAGGCAGCGTTGGTCGAATGGGGTTTTGAGGTTTCCGGTTGCCCAGACGGCCAGACGGCCTGGGAGCGGCTGGAACGCCCGGACGGCCCGCGCCTCGCCCTGCTCGACTGGCTCATGCCTGGCCTGGATGGGCCGGAAGTCTGCCGGCGCGTGCGGGCCAAGCCCGGGCTCGAGTCGGCGTATTTGATTCTGCTGACGGCCCGCGACAGCCGAGCCGACATCATCGCGGGCCTTGCCGCCGGCGCCGACGACTACGTCGCCAAACCCTTCGATCGCGAGGAACTGCGCTTGCGCCTGCGCTCCGGGCATCGCATTCTTCAACTTCAGGCGAACCTGGCAATCCGCGTCAACGAACTTGAAGATGCCATGGTCCGCGTCAAGCAACTGCAAGGCATCGTGCCGATTTGCTCTTATTGCAAGAAAGTTCGCACCGATCGCGATTACTGGGAACAGGTGGAAGGATATCTCGCGACTCAAATCGACATGCGCTTCAGCCACGGCATTTGTCCGGATTGCTATGAGACGCGGGTCAAGCCGGAATTGGCGCGCATGAAGAAGCAACCCGGCGGAACAGCCGGTGAACAAAAGGGAAGCACCGAGGAACAGGGGAGGAAGGGCGCCGGGGAACCGGGAAACAAGCCCTGATTTCGCGCCGACGATCGGCTCGCTTTCTTTACTCATTTCGCCTTGCCCAGATCAGCTCGATTCGTTACCAATATGTGCCGTTTTTGGTACGTTCGTGGGGCGGCACATGTATCCATCTTCACTACTTTCGAGCCTGCATCGGGTGCGGCGGCAAATTACGCTTTCGACGGTGCGCGCGGGGCTGGCCTATGGCGCGCGGCTGTCGCCCCGGCGCACCGTCGCGCTTGGCCGCAGCCTCGGTCGAGTTGCCGGTATGGTTTTGTTCCTGCGAGAGCGGCTGAAGTCCAACTTGCGACTGGCCGGGTTAGACCCGACTCCGGAGCGCGTTGACCGCCATTTTCGACTTCTGGGCGACTGGTTTGCCATTTCCCTCGCCACCTACAATCGCGGATTGGCCAAATCCGGATTCGCCGAAAGCATCCGGTTTGACGATTCGATCTCGCGCCTCGATCGAGCGATCGCCCAAGGCCGCGGCGCGGTGCTGGTGTCGCCGCATGTGATCTGCCACGAATTGGGCGCCGGCGTTATTAATCGCCGCCATCCGGTGGTCGCTCTCGTTCGCGAAAGCAAGAATCCCATCCGCGACGCCATCAAGCGCCGTTGGTACGAAGCCACCGGGCTCGAAGTGGTTCTGCGCTCGCGCAAGAGTTCGATGCTTGCGGACGTGATGAGCTATGTGCGTGTGTTGCGTTCGGGAAAGATATTGGCCATCACTCCGGATTTGCCGGCGGTCGGCGGTTCGGCGGTGCTCGTCAACGTCCTGGGACGCAGGGTGTCGTTGAATCCGGGCATGGTCACGCTGGCGATGTGGTCCGGAGCGCCGATGGTCTTTTGCTGGCCGCGACGCTGGGAGTTCATGGGCTACGGACCAGACATCTTCACGATGTCCTTCGACGAACCAATTCAGGTTGCTGCGAACGGGAACCGTGCCGAAGTGTTACGTTCAGGCACGATCGAATGGGCGCGACGATTTGAGGAGTTCTTGAGGCGAGACCCCGAGTATTGGCTGTTTTGGTTGGACAAACGCTGGACGCAAGTTTGGCGAGGGGAGCAATGAACCTATTGGTCTTGGCCGCTTTGGCGGCAGGTCTCTTGGGATGGCTCTGGACCGTGCAGGCGCTCGCGTTGTTGGCTGCGGGCCAACGGCAAATCACGATACTGCCATTCCGTCATCGGTGCGATTCGAGCCGGGTACGCTTCCTGCTCAAGTTTGGGCTCAGTTTCGGGCTGGTCGCCATTCTGGTGCTTTTCCCCTGGGCGATCGGCGAGGATCCGCGCCGTTATCACGGCGACAAGTTCGCCTCGGTCCATTTGGGTTTGTCGATGCAAGCGTTTCTGCTGGTATGCGGGTTGCTTTCAGCACTCTTAGCGATTTATGTTGTGTCGGGTTGGGCCAGGCTCGAACGCCGCTATTCCGATCGACGACTGGCTTACAAGATTGGCAAAGCGTTCCTGATCCCGCTGCCGTTGACGCTGATCGAGGAACCACTCTTCCGCGGCTTGATCTTGGAGCAACTCACTCAAGTTCTGCCGGTGAATATCATCGGCACAACTCTGGCACTTCTCATCTCGGCTGCCGTCTTTTCTGCCGCGCACTTCCTGCGTCCGCAGAAGCACTCGTGGCTCGCGGCGTTGGGCCTGTTTTACGTGGGCTTGGTGCTCGGCGGTGTCTATTTGCTTTCGGGTCACCACTATTTGTTGCCGATCGCCTTTCATGCCGGCGGAGTGTTGTTTATTCAGGCGACGCGTCCGCTCGCCAGATATGAAGGTCCCGCATGGCTGATTGGACGCCCCACCTACCCAGTCGCCGGTCTTTTCGGGATCATGGCGGTTACGATCGCGGCCGGAATTGTTTCGGCGCAATTGCCGACCTGAATTCACTCTTTGAGCTGAACCGACTCCACGATCTTGACAAACAAGTCTTCCCATTTGTGGCGGGGCTCCCAAGGGGACTCCGCATAAATGACCAGCACGTCGTTGGAACGCGGGACCACGCCAACCACCGCATAGCGTTCGCGGCCGTCGCCGTTGCTAATGCGCCACTTGACGAGATGCCCCTTCGCGTCGCCGACGCGGGCCTTCGGACCGTCGCCATCGGCATACGCATCGGTGATGCGCGTCGTCGGGTAGACGCGCTTGTGCATCGCCAGAACGTGAGCCTTGGCGGCCTCAAGCGCGTCCTTGCCGCCCTCTAGCTTCAAGACGATCACATTGGCGCCTTGAGACTTCATCGACCTGTTTTGCGGGTCCGGCGCGAACAGGACCAGGTCAGCCGCCGGATCGAACGATTCCGCGTCCTCGATTTTTTCCCACCGGCCGGTTGAGTCCACGAGTTGGTAGCCCGTTGTCTTTGCTCCCGTCAGAGTGATCTGCCGCGACTGCGTCTGGTCCCATTTTTCGCGCTTGCCCTGAAGTGCGAATCCCTGGCGAAGGCTTTCGAACTCCGAGGCCACGGCTTTGGCCTCGCTGGCGGGCGCCCATGTGTAAAGCCAAAAACCGATGCCTTGGTCGGCGAAAAATACGACTTCGCCGTCGGCGGACATGTCGTCGTTCTCGCCGTGAAACTTGAATTGGTTGGCCTTGTGCCCGGCCAGCTCGGTTTCCTCGATGTCCTTATCGACTTCCAAGTTTTTTTTGAAGTAAGTCCCCAGCAATTTGCGGGCCTCGGACTCCAACTCGCGCGCGGTGGGCATGCGATCTTTGTAATCGACTGCTTCCATCGCCATGAATCCGGCGGGTTCGACGCGCTGCTGGGCGAATTGGCTGACGCCGAACTTCTCGCGCAAAGCCTTGTCTTCCTCCCAGCCGGAGCGCTTCTGCAGCGTGTAGTTGAAGTCGGAACTCCGGAACGCGCTGCCGCCGCCGAAGAGGGAACCGCCTGCGCCCGAACCCACGCCGACCATCGCCCCCACCACCGCCAGCGAAGCCAAAAGCAAGAACCCGCCAATGACCAGCGAGTAGGTAAGCCAATCGCGCGACTTGGGCAGGTTCTTGGCACGCACGATCACGGTGGGCGGATTGGCCGCTGGTTGCGAGGCGATGGTCGGAAGCGGCGACGCAGCTTGAGCCGCCGACACCGTCTGCAGCCGGCTGACCGCGCCGGCCGGCGGCGCCGCCGTGGGAACGGCCCGAGCTATCGGCGGCTGTGTCGTAACTGGTCTGGCCATCGGCACGCCCGTAACCGGCCGAGCCATCGGCACCCCACCGGGCGGAACGGCTCGCACCGGCGATGCCATCGGCACGGCCGCTGGCTGGGCCTGCAATTGGATCACCATGCCGCATTGCGGACAAGTCACGACCGCGACCCCGACCAACTGGGCCGCCTCGAATTCGTGCTTGCACACCGGGTTCGGACATGGATATCGCTGGCTCATATCGACTCAGAGGTCAGACGTCGGAAGTTGGAGGTCAGAAGTCAGTTTAGCGTGAAACAGAAGCAAATAGCAACTTCTGACCTGTGACTTCTGACTATGCTATTCTGCATCCGAAGGAGCTCGACATGTCTGCAACCTCGGCCAGCTTGCTCGACCGGCTGCACGCCAACACCTACCCGGCCGCTTGGAAGCAGCGGGGCTGGTTGATTCTGAGTAAATTGGGCCGCTTGTGGTTGTGCGCGATCGCGATCGCGAAGCCGCAAGCGGCAGGTTGGGTCAACTCTTGAATACGTCAACCGGCTTGTATTCTTGCCCAATCACGTCCTTGCTTGAGACACCGAGCCAGTTGTCGAGGACCGAGGCGTAGACCTGGCGGAAATCGGTGTGGTGGACGAGGTTTCCCATCTCTAGCTTGGTCAGACTGGGGTGTGCTCCAACCACGCCCGGCTTGACCTTGCCGCCGACCAGCAGCATCGGCGCGCCGCTGCCGTGATCGGTGCCTTTGCTGCCGTTTTCCTTGGCCCGCCGGCCGAATTCGGAGAATGTCATGATCATGAGCCGGTCGCCGTGTCCGCGGGCGGCGAGATCCTTGTAGAAGGCGGTAATCGCGCCGGAGACTTCGCCGAGCAGGTTGGCGTGCATGCCGGCCGCGCCGCCCTGGTTGGCATGCGTGTCGAAGCCGTCGATGCCAACATAGAAGATGCGGGCGCCGAGGCC
The DNA here is from genome assembly GCA_041495645.1 of Gemmataceae bacterium. Taxonomy (GTDB): domain Bacteria; phylum Planctomycetota; class Planctomycetia; order Gemmatales; family Gemmataceae; genus JBGQCZ01. Next base: position 5,648 of record JBGQCZ010000367.1, read on the forward strand.
GGCGTCGATCAATTGCGCGGCCAGCTTGAGGCGGTTGGCCAAACCGGTCTGCGGATAGGTCGATTTCGGCTGGTAATTCTTGCCAATCTCCTGCAAGCGCTGGCTGCTGGCGTAGGTGTTAAGGGCGGTTTTCTGCACGAAATCGAGCAAACCCGGTTGACTGGACGAAACCTTGGCGGCGCTTTCGATGACTTTCGTTTGATTCTTCTTATCCGCACTGCTGGCCGCCGCCATCTTCAGCTGGAAATCCTCGATCGACGTGATCGATGGCACGCGATTGGGTGAGCCATTCAAGGCCAGCGGGGCGCTTTCGTTGCCGCCCGCCACGTGAAAC
>JBGQCZ010000368.1:0-5953 GCA_041495645.1 Gemmataceae bacterium
AAAAAAGTTTTTTTTTGTTGGGGGGCCTCGCTTGCTGGCGGGCGCTGCCCCACATTTCCGACTCCGACCTATTGGGTGGCCCCGCGCCAGAAAAGCCCCCTCGACCCACCCTACATGAATGTTGAAAGGTGAAAACCATGTCCGAACATACTCTGATGCAGGTGCGAACGAACCGGGACGGCGTGGTCGATCGGCGGACGTTTCTTCGCCGGGTCGGAGTCGGCGCGGCGGCGATGGGCGCTGCGGGCGCGCTCGGATGGAAAGAAGCGGTCACGCTGAACGCCGAGGAATTGCGCAAGAACGGGATGTCGTGCATCCTGCTGTTCATGAACGGCGGGCCAAGCCAGTTCGAGACCTTTGATCCGAAGCCAAGCCACGCCAACGGCGGACCAACCAAGGGCATCGACACGAGCGTGAGCGGTATTGAAATTGCCGAAAATTGGACCAACGTCGCCAAGCAAATGAAGGACATTTGTGTCATTCGCTCGATGACCAACAAGGAAGGCGCGCACCCGCGAGCAGTCTACCAACTTCACACGGGTTATCTTCCGTCCGGGGCGGTCAAGTATCCGTCGTTCGGATCGCTCGTCAGCAAAGAACTGGGCAACCACGACTTCGAGTTGCCCCATTACGTGAGCGTCGGCGGGCGGTTCAACAACACCGCCGGGGCCGGATTCCTCGGCATGCGTTACGCCCCGTTTTCGGTGCTCGATCCGAACCGAATGCCGAACAACGCCGAAATAACCGTTAGCCGCGATCGCTTTCAGCGCCGGCTCGATCTCATGAAGGACTTAGAGGAGGATTTCGCCGCGGCCGGCGCCAAGCATGCGGTCGGGGAACACGAATCGGTCTACAAGGGCGCGGCCAATCTCATCACCAGCCCGAAGATCAAAGCGTTCGACCTGAGCCAGGAGAGCGGATCGACCCGCGAGCGATTCGGCCGCACGCCGTATGGTCAAGGCTGCTTGCTGGCTCGTCGCCTGGTTGAAACCGGCGTCACGTTCGTGGAAGTCGAACTCAACGGCTGGGACACCCACCAGGATAATTTCGAACGCACGAAGACGCTATCAACGCAGGCCGACAAGGGCTTCGCGGCTTTGGTGAGCGATCTGAAGGAACGCGGCCGGCTCGATAAGACGTTGGTGATTTGGCTGGGAGAATTCGGCCGCACGCCGCGCATCAACGCGCAAAACGGCCGCGACCATTATCCACGGGCCTTCTCTGCCGCGCTCGCTGGCGGCGGAGTGAAGGGCGGACAGGTAGTTGGCGCTTCCTCGACAGATGGCTCCGATGTCAAGTCCCGCCCGGTCACCGTGCCCGATCTGTTCTGCAGCTTCTGCCAGGCCCTGAAGATCAACCCGCGCAAAGAGAATCTCGGCCCGCTCGAACGCCCCATCAAGATCGTGGATGGCGGCAGCCCGGTCAAAGAATTGTTCTGAGACTTTGCCGCTTGCGGCTTTGCGATGAGCGCGAAGCCGCAAGCGGCTGGTTCCACTTGACACATCCCAACCCCGACGTTACTGTCCCGCCGCTTTGTGGAAAAACTAACCCGTGGGCGGGGCACGACGTTCCGCCGTACACGTTGCCCTTGTTCGGGGAAGGGGATAATTCGATGCAAGTATTCGTCCGGTTTCGGGCAGGGAAGCTCGTCGCGGGCATTAGCGTGATCCTCGCCGGAACACTAAGCGGTTGCTGGGATACGCCGAAACGGCCCAACGGGCCTGCGAACTTTCCGAAAGGCAATCTGAATCCAAGCGCCGCGGCGGGTCAGCAGGCGGGCGGAAATACCGCCGGTTGGCCGGCCAATCCGAATCTCAATAATGGCCAGCCCGTCAATCGCACGACGGGCGCTCCGCCGTTTGTCGATCAAACCGGCCGTGCCGCAGTCGGCGGCCCGTTGGGACTTCTGAATCCGCCCGGCGTCGTTGGTGGAGGGCAGCCCATTGCCAGGAGCGGAATTCAGCCGGCAGGGTCGAACCTCGGACCGGCACCTGGCGGCGATGCAGCGCCCGGAGCACTGGCGCCGCTTCCGGATTCCTTGCCTCTGAAGGATTCGTCGATGGCATCTGTTCCGCCAATTTCGACCCAGAACCGGGACCCGAGGATTCGTTTCCAGCGCCAGCCGCCGCAGTTCCCGGAAGAATCACTCAATCCGCCTTCATCGGCCAGTCCGACCGGGAAGTTCGGCCAATTGCCGCCGCCGCCATCGCCTTGAGCTTGCGGATTCTGAAGCAAATGGATAAAAGCCCACGGACTTTCATTCCGTGGGCTTTTCTTTTTGGCTCCCATGTCGAAATCACTGCGGTTGCTCACGGCTTTCGGCCTGGTCTTGCGGCTAGTTCATTACCTGCGTAACCCGTCCGTTTGGCACGACGAAGCCGCCTTGATCGACAACGTTCTGTCGTTGGATTTCAACCAATTGCTCGGCGCGCTGCGGTGGAATGAAGCGGCGCCCGTAATGTTTCTTTGGGTGGAGCGCGCGATCGCGCGATTGCTGGGCGACAGCACCTACGCACTGCGGTTCGTTCCGCTGCTGGCGAGTTTGGCGACGATGTTTCTGGTCGCGGATGCGGCGCGGCGGTTGCTTTCCGAACGTGCCGCCCTTTGGGCCGTGTTTCTTGTGGCGGTTTCCGACCGCCTGCTCTGGCACGCCTGCGAAGCCAAACCATACGCGGTCGATGGCATGCTCGGTGCTGCCGCGCTGTGGTTTTTCACCGCAACCGCGTCCTGGCCGCTGGCGCGGCGGTTGCTCGTGGTGATTTTTGTCTCTCCCGCGATGATGTTTCTGTCGTATCCCGCATGCTTCGTCTGCGGCGGACTGATGCTCGCCTGGTTGCCGGCCGCCGTGCGAAGCGGAACGCGGGAACGCCTCTTGTATATCGCGTGGGTTGGCGTGGTGCTGAGCGCATTCACGCTGCTCTATTTCGGGCCAATGCGGGCCCAGCGTACGGGGCCAATCGAACAATGCTGGACCGGGCATTTCCCGACCTGGTCTAAGCCGTGGACCGTGCCGATTTGGAGCGTCGCCAACACGTTCGAAGTGTTTCGCTACGGGTTTATGCCGTGGGGAAATCTTCTGGCCGTGCTTGGACTTGTCGGAGTGGTGGCGATCTGGAGAGTGGGACGGCGAACTGGCGTTTTTCTGGTATTGTCGTCGCTGGCTTTGGCTTGGTTTGCGGCGTGCTTGCACGGCTATCCTTATGGCGGTTCGCGGTTGGAGGTCTTCGCCGTACCGGGTTTGGCGCTAATGATGGGGGCCGGGATCGAGGCGGCTTTGGATTGGCTCCGTGGCCGCACACGGTGGGGATTCGTCTTGGCTCTCGCGCTGATTTTATCGCCCGCGGGGCTAACACTGCGCAATCTGGCGGTCCCGTGGCCTCGCGCCGACGCGGCCGGGGCGGCTGAGTACATCCTCGCCCACCGGCTGCCAACCGATGCCATCGTCGCGAATCATTGGGAATTCACCTATTATTTTCGGCATTGCCCCGATGCCTGGCAATTTCTAGATGAAGGTCTTCCAACCGGCGAGAATCGTGTGTGGGTGGCGTTCATTGCGCCGGATGAGTCGATCCGCCAGGCGGCCATCGATCATTTGGCGAAGTTCGGAAGAATCGAAGAGCGGCGCGAATTCAAATTCACTTCCGTGATCCTGCTGGATCGTTCTCCACCGGACGTGCATTGCGAGCGATCAACGCGGCCACAAATCCGCCCTTGAAGCCGGCGTCTATGTTGACCACGGCAACGTTGGCCGGGCACGCATTAAGCATGGTCAAGAGAGCGGAGACTCCGCCAAACGAAGCGCCGTAGCCAATGCTGGTTGGCACCGCGATCACCGGGCGATCGACCAATCCGCCTACCACGCTCGGCAACGCGCCGTCCATTCCGGCCACCACCACAACCGCATCGGCATCGCGAAACTTGTCCGTTTGCCGCAAGAGGCGATGGATTCCGGCCACGTCGACATCGGCCATCAGAGTTACATCGCAACCCAAAGCGCGAGCGGTGACGACCGCTTCTTGCGCCACCGGCAAATCGCTGGTTCCTGCGGTGATGACCGTAACCTTGCCGACAATCGGTTTTGGTCCAGCGCTCGGCAGCCAAAATGTCCGGGCCAGACGATCCTGCTCGGCATTTGGAAAAATGGGCAAAAGGTAAAGGGACTGTTCATGACTAACGCGCGTCGCCAGGCAATCCTGTTTGGCTTCGATCAGCTTGCAAATCACGCCTTCGATCCATTCGCACGTCTTGCCTTCGCAGAAAATGACTTCGGGGAACCCGCAGCGCTGGTTGCGCTGCAAATCAACATGAGCAAAGTCGATTCGTCCGGCGGATTTGGCGAATTCGGCCGCGGCGGCCTCGACGGGCAGTTGGCCGCTTTGCACTCGTTCCAACAGCGCTCGCAGGTCGGAGTCGGTCATGCGGAAAGTCTAGGATTTGACGGCCATGCGATTCAGGAAGGCGGCGTTGTTGGCGGACTTGCTCAGTTGTTGAACCAGGGCTTCCATGGCCTCGACGGGTTTCATTTGCGAAAGCGTGCGGCGCATCATGGTCACGCGGTGCAGCGTTTCCGGCGTCAGCAGGCGTTCTTCCTTGCGCGTTCCGGATTGGCTGATGTCCATGGCCGGGAAGATGCGGCGGTCGGAGAGTTTCCGGTCGAGCACCAGTTCCATGTTGCCGGTGCCCTTAAACTCTTCGAAGATCAAGTCGTCCATTCGCGAGCCGGTCTGGACCAAGGCGGTGCCGAGAATCGTGAGCGAACCGCCTTCCTCGAACACGCGGGCGCTGCCGAAAAGCCGCTTCGGTATGTCCAAGGCCTTGATGTCGACTCCGCCGGACATGATGCGGCCGGAATTAACGCCTTTGTTATAGGCTCGGGCCAAGCGGGTGAGGCTATCGAGCAGCACGAACACATCGCGGCCCTGCTCGGCCAGGCGCTTGGCGCGTTCGATCGCAAGTTCTGCACAGCGGACATGCGCGCCGGCTTCGCGGTCCATGTTACTGGCGATGACTTCGCCGCGGACATTTCGGCGAAACTCGGTCACTTCCTCGGGCCGCTCGTCGATCAACAACACCACTAGGTGCATTTCCGGGTACTTCAGGGCGACCGCCTCGGCGATATGCTGCAAAAGAATCGTCTTGCCGGTCCGCGGCGGGGAGACGATCAATCCGCGTTGACCTTTGCCGACGGGGCAGAGCAGGTCAACAGCTCGCGTCGTCAGCCGGTCTTGGGTGGTTTCGAGGACGATATGTTCGCGGGGGTCAATCGGGGTGAGGTCGTCGAAGTTTCGGCGCTTGTAGCGGTCTGGGGCGGCGCCTTCGATGTTGTCGATGGTGGTGAGCCGCGGGCCGGAACCGCGCATGGCGGCTTCGGTCGGCCCGGACAGGAGCAGGCCTTCACGCAGCATATATCGCTGAATCAGAGGGGCCGGCACATAGGCGTCGCCGGGTTGCGCGACATAGTGCCGCGCGGGGTTTCGCAAAAAGCCGAAGCCCTTGGGGTGCATCTCCAGGATTCCCTGGGTGCTGGTCAAATTGTCGGTCGTCATACGGTCCTTCCAAAACTCGCAAACGCTCCGCCCAAAAACGATGGGTTGCAGGGAGCCGGGCGTCCCGACTGGAAATTGGCCTCAATCCGTCTGCTGGGAGGCAGGCAGTCGCCACATGGGGAGACGGAAAAGGAAAATGGGTGCAACAGTCAAACATCAAACCGAGCCGAAGAATCGGGTAGGCTTATTCAATCTTTACGCAATGCCGGAAGGAAAGTCAAGCGGAACATTCAGGAAAGATTTAAACCTTTCGGTAGTTGGTCTCGATTTCGAAGGTCCCATCCGGCAGCGGGACCTCGCGATAATCGTCGAACAGGTTCGGCGATTCCTTTTTCATGATACGCAGCACTTGATTGGCCAATTTGCGAATCTCCGTCTCCGCCGAGCGGTGCCCGCGCATCTCCAAG